>CANQKG010000027.1 GCA_947624425.1 uncultured Clostridia bacterium
ATGCGGCTGAACCCTCACGGGGACGCGGCGATCTATGAGACGATGGTGCGTATGTCCAAGGGGAACGAGGCGCTTTTGCACCCTTATGTGGACAGCAAGGGGAGCTTCGGCAAGGCGTATTCCCGCGATATGGCATATGCCGCCGCCCGGTATACCGAGGCAAAGCTCACCCCGATCTGCGAGGAGCTGTTCCGGGACATTCGGGAGGATACGGGGGAGTTCGTCCCGAATTACGATAACACCACCACCGAGCCGAGCCTGTTCCCGACCACCTATCCCGCCATTCTGGTGAATGCGAATAACGGGATCGCCGTTTCGATGGCGAGCAATATCTGCCCGTTCAATTTAAGTGAGGTCTGCGCCACGGCGATCGCCTATCTGCGCCATCCGCGCTGCGATCTGAGCGAGACCCTCAAAGGACCCGATTTTCCGGGCGGCGGACAGCTGATCTACCGCGAGGAGGAATTGGAGAAGATCTACGAGACCGGTCGGGGAAGCTTTCGGGTGCGGGCGAAATACCGGTACGACAAGCAAAACCACTGCATCGAGGTGTACGAGATACCGCCCACCGCCACCGTGGAGGGAATCATGGACAAGGTGGTGGAGCTCAATAAAGCGGGGAAGATCAAAGAGATCGCCGATATGCGGGACGAAACCGACCTAAACGGCTTGAAGCTCACCTTCGACTGCAAACGGGGGGTCGATCCCGACCGGCTGATGACAAAGCTGTATAAGCTCACGCCGCTGGAGGACAGCTTCTCCTGCAACTTCAATATCTTGATCGGCGGTTCGCCGCAGGTGCTGGGCGTGCGGCAGATTTTGGAGGAATGGACGGCGTTCCGGCTGGAATGCGTCCGCCGCCGCACCTTCTACCGGCGGGATAAGCTGGCAGGACGGCTGCATCTGCTGAGGGGACTGGAAACCATCCTGCTTGACATCGACAAGGCGATCCGAATCGTGCGGCAGACCGAGTCGGACGCCGAGGTGGTGCCGAATCTGATGATCGGCTTCGGGATCGACCAGAAACAGGCGGAGTATGTCGCCGAAATACGGCTCCGCCACCTGAATCGGGAGTATATCCTGAAGCGCACCGGCGAGATCGCCGAGCTGGAGGCGGAGATCGCGCAGCTTGATATGCTGCTCGCGGACGAAAAGGAGCGGAAAAAGGTGATCATCTCGGAGCTGCGGGAGGTCGCCGCAAAATACGGACAGCCCCGCCGCACCACCTTCCTCTATGCGGGTGAATTGACCGAAACGGCGGAGGTCGAGGAAGTACCCGATTATCCGGTGCATCTCTTTGTGACGGCGGAAGGGTACCTCAAAAAGATCACGCCGCAATCTCTCCGTATGAGCGGGGAGCAGAAGCTCAAGGAGGGCGACCGGATCGCCCGCCATATCGAAACCACCAACAGCGCCGCACTGCTGGTCTTTACCGACCGGGGGCAGGCGTATAAGACCACTTGCAGCGAGTTTCCCGATACCAAGGCAAGCACGCTGGGCGAGTATCTCCCCGTCAAGCTGGGCTTTGAGGAGGGAGAGCGGGTGACCGGCGCTGTGGTGACCGCCGATTACAGCGGCGAGCTGATCGTCTTTTTTGAAAACGGCAAGGCGGCAAGGGTGCCGCTGTCGGCATACGAAACCAAAACCAACCGAAAGAAGCTGACCGGCGCGGTCAGCGTGAAATCGCCGGTCACGGCACTCTATGCCGAGACCGAGCCGACCGAATATATCCTCACCTCCTCGAACGGGCGGCGGCTGATTTTGTCCTCGGCACAGATCGCGGCAAAGACCACCCGCAGCACCCAAGGGGTGCAGGTGATGACCGGGCGGAAGGGCAGCACCGTGATCGCGGCCGAGCCGTATGAACCGACGATGCTGGGGAACCCCCACCGGTTCAAGAGTAAAAATCTTCCCTCCGCAGGCGCGGCGGTCCGGCTGCAGGACCTGCCCGCCGAATCGCCGGAGGAGTAATCCTCCACCATGCTGCCGCGCGGTGGTGGGATTCAAAACGCACTCTCCCGTTTCGGGCGAACGCCTGATATGACCGCTTTACTCAAGCGCTTGTCAATACCGCCCGATATCCGCACCGCGCTTGGGATCGGGCAAAAAATCCGCCATCTCCGCCCAGCCACCGGTGCGTACCAAAAAAGTGCGTACCGAAAAAGCGAACCAAAACCCGCCCTGCTGTGAGGCAGCAGGGCGGGTTTTTTGCGTATCGGGACTTTTGGCAAAAATTTCTTCAAAAACTTTTTTTGTTTTCTTTCTGTAACCCCTTGCTTTTTTGGAAAGGAGCGATTATAATAGGTACTGTGGTGAATAATCCATTGAAATGGTGAGAAATTCACGATTTCCACATTTTCCACCGAGTTTTCCACAATCATGCGAGGGAGGTGAGCGCAGTGACGCTGGAGGGCACTTATTATGCGACCATGGATCAAAAAGGGCGGTTTACCTTTCCGGCAAGGCTGCGCGACCGTCTCGGATATTCCTTCCACGCCACCTACGGGGACGGCTGTGTGGCGGTTTATTCCGATGAGGAATGGGAGAAGATCAACGAAAAGGTACAGCAGTTAAAGGGGCAGGAAAAGCGCGATCTGGAGCGTTACTTTTTCTCGGAGAGCGTCCTGCTCGAACCGGATAAGCAGGGGCGGGTGCAGATCCCGGAGCATCTGCGGGAGTTTGCGTCGCTCCAAAAGGAGCTGACCGTGACCGGCACCGGCAGTCGGGTGGAGATTTGGGACACCGACCGCCGGAACGAGCGGTATCCGAAGCCCTCCCAGAAGCGGATCAGCGATATGATGGACGATCTGGGGCTGTGAGCGACGGGCGGTTTTCCCATCTGCCGGTCATGCGGGCGGAGTGTATCAAGGCGCTTGCCGTTCGGCCGGACGGCGTTTATCTGGACGGCACGGCGGGCGGCGGCGGACATTCCGCGGCGATCGCCGAGCATCTCACGACCGGACGGCTGATCGCGATCGACCGCGATCCCGATGCGGTGCAGGCGGCAGGACAGCGGCTTTCACCCTATCCGCAGGCAACGGTGGTGCAGGGCGAGTTTGCGTCGCTGGAGCAGATACTGGATCGGCTCGGCGTCGGGCAGGTGGACGGCATTCTGTTCGATCTCGGGGTATCCTCTCACCAGCTGGACGCACCCGAACGGGGCTTTTCCTACCGGGCGGACGCGCCGCTCGATATGCGGATGAGCCAGAGCGGCATGACGGCGGCGGAGCTTCTGGCCGCCCTGCCGGAGGAGGAATTGTCCCGTATTCTGTGGGAGTACGGGGAGGAACGGTTTTCCCGTCAGATCGCGCGCCGGATCGTGAGCGCGCGGGAGGAAAAGCCGATTTTGACGACCGGCGAGCTGGCAGGTCTCATTTACAGCGCGATACCCGCCAAGGCAAGGCGGGAGAAAAACCCCTGTAAGCGAAGCTTTCAGGCGATTCGGATCGCCGTCAATGGGGAGCTTACTCAACTGTCGGAAGGGCTGGACGCCGCACTCAGGCGGCTGGCGGCAGGCGGCAGGCTTGCGGTACTCACCTTCCATTCGCTGGAGGACAGAATGGTCAAACAGCGGTTCGCGGCATGGTGCCGCGGCTGTGTTTGCCCGCCCGACTGTCCGGTGTGTATCTGCGGGCAGAAACCGCAGGCAAAACCGATCACAAAAAAGCCGGTGACCGCGTCGCCGGAGGAGTTAGAAGAAAATCACCGCAGCCACAGCGCGAAACTGCGCGTGGTCGAGCGGTTAGAAGACGAGCAGAAAGGACAGGAAAATGCCGAATAACCAGAATCTCGCCTATAACGTTTCGATGATGTCCGAGCCTGCCCTGCAGCAGCAGGCACAGCTCGGTATGCGAAAGCCCCGTGTTCATCGCCGCCGTCTTTCCCTGCGGCGGACGGTGGCGCTGATGCTCTGCGCGATGGCGGCAAGCGGCGCGCTGCTCATCAGCCAGGTGCAGCTCACCGGCGTGAGCGACCGGCTGTCGCAGGCGAACCGGGAGCTGGAGCTTTTGTCCAATACCGGCGCGCTGCTGGACGCGGAACTGCAGGCGCGGCTTTCGGTCGCGAATGTGGAGGAGTACGCCAGAGACCGGCTGGGGCTTGTGAAGGCGGACAACAGCCAGATGGAGTATGTGAACTATGCCCATCAAAGCAAGGTGGTGGACGCCGAGGAGCCGGAGGAAAGCCTCTGGGAGCGGCTTTTGTCATGGTTTTGACCGCAATATCATACGATAGAGTAAACGGCTGAGGGCGAAAAGAATTTCGCCCTTTTTGGGCTTATTGGGAGGCGATCGCTTGGCCGGAAAAATCGCAAAGGGAATGAGAAGACGGCTGTTTCAGATCGGCGTGTTCGTGGTGGCGGGCGCGGTGCTGCTTTCGGGCTGGATGTTCCGGCAGAGCATCGTGCGTGGCGCCGAGGCAAGGAGCGTGGCGGAGGATCAGCAGACCCGCGACGTGGTGATCGACGCCAACCGCGGCACCATTTACGACATCAACGGCAATGTGCTGGCGCAAAGCGCCACCGTTTGGAACGTGGTACTCTCTCCCAACGACATTTCGGGAAACGCCGATAAGATCGCCAACTCCATCGAGGGGGATTTCACCATCGAGCAGATGAAGGATCTGCTGGCAACCGGGCTGTCCGGGATTCTCGGCGTGGAGGAGCAGGAGATTCGGGACAAGTGCGAGAAAAATAACTATTACGAGATCGTCAAGCGGCAGATCGACTCCGCGACCAAGGACGCGCTGCTCACCTGGCTGGACGAGAATGACGTCACCTGCGTCAGCACGCTGGAGACCTCCAAGCGCAGCTATCCCTATAACAATCTTGCCTCCACTGTGATCGGCTTTACCAATAACGACAATCAGGGCGCTTACGGGCTGGAGGCACAGTATAACAGCTATCTGTCCGGCACACCGGGGCGGCTGGTGGCAAGCAAGAACGCACTGGGGCGGGATATGCCCTACAGCTATGAGAAAAATTACGAGGCGGTGGACGGCAAGGGGATCGTGCTGACTCTTGACCTTAACGTGCAGCATTTTCTGGAGGACGCGCTCGATAATGTCATCACCCAGCACCACCCCGATAACCGCACCTGCGGCATTGTGATGAATGTGAAAACGGGTGAGATCCTCGCGATGGCGACCAAGGAGGATTTCAACTTAAACGATCCTTATACCATCACCGATCCCGATACCCTCGCCCAGCTTTCCACCCTGTCGGGGGAGGAGTACGAGAAGGCGCGGAACGACGCATGGTACCGGATGTGGAAGAACAAGGCGATCACCGAGCTGTATGAGCCGGGGTCGGTGTTCAAGGTGGTGACCGGCTCGGCCGCGCTGGAGGAAAAGGTAGTCTCGATGGATTCCACCTTTACCTGCGTGGGGCGGTATAACTTCAATATCCCCGGCGTGAAGCCGATCTCCTGCTGGAAGCCGGCGGGACACGGCACGCTGGATCTCACCCGGGCGTTTGTCAACTCCTGCAACCCGGCCTTTATCACCATCGGCCAGCGGCTGGGGATCGATGCGTTCTACCGCTATTTCAAGGCGTACGGCCTCACCGAGCGTACCGGCATCGACCTGCCCAGCGAATCGAACAGCTACACGCTGGGGTATGAGCAGTACGGCGTGGTGGAGCTTGCGTCGGCGTCCTTTGGGCAGTCGAACAAGATCACCCCGATCCAGATGCTGACGGCGTTCTGCGCTTCGATCAATGACGGAAAGCTGATGCAGCCCCATGTGGTGAAGCAGCTGCTTGACAGCGAGGGGAATGTGGAGCAGACCATCGAACCGGTGGTCAAGCGGCAGGTGATCTCGGCGGAGACCTCCGCCCAACTGCGGCAGATGCTGGAGGCGGTCGTTTCGGTCAACGGAAACGGCGCGGTGGCGGGCTACCGGATCCTCGGCAAGACCGGTACCGGCGAAAAGCTGGACGATCATAACGAGATCGCCACCAAGCGGGTTTCCTCGATGATCGGCGCGGCGCCTGCCGACGATCCCGAGGTGGCGGTGCTGATTATGGTCGATGAGCCGACCTCGGGACAGGTGTACGGCTCGGCGGTGGCGGCTCCGGCGATTTCGGAGGTCATGGCGGATCTGCTGCCCTACCTCAACATCCAAAAGGAAGCGGACGAAAGCGGTACGGTCAGCTATACCGTACCCGGATTGATCGGAACCGATTTCCTCACCGCCAAAGCGAAGCTCAACGAGCTGGGGATCACCAACACGGTGGTCTATGGCGACGGCACCAGCGTACTGCGGCAGGTGCCGCCGGGCGGCGCCAAGGTGGGTGCAAACGGCACGGTGATCCTCTATACCGGCGAGGATATCGAGGAGCAGACGGTGACCATGGTGGATCTCATCGGCAAAACGCCGGCGGACGCCAACCGAACCCTCACCAATATGGGGCTGAATATCGCCCTCTCCGGCGTGTCGGAGGGGGACGCGGTCACGGTGGTGAACCAGTCGGTCGCGGTCGGTGAAACGGTGCCGAAGGGTACGGTGATCACGGTGACCTGCGTGAATGTGGGGGATTGACGAATGCGTTTGGGCGAATTATTGCAGGGTGCAGCCGATACCGGCTTTGCCGATCGGGAGATCAAAAGTATTTGCAGCAACTCGAAGCAGGTGACCCCGGGCTGTCTCTTTGTCTGCATCAAGGGGGAGCATTTTGACGGACATTCCGCCGCCGCCAAGGCGGTGGAGGAGGGTGCTGTCTGCGTGGTCTGCGAGCATGACCTCGGACTGTCGGAACAGGTCATCGTGCCGGACAGCCGCCGCGCCTATGGCATCATTTGCGGGAACTGGTTTGGCAATCCCGCCCGTGATATGACGATGATCGGAGTGACCGGCACCAACGGCAAAACCACCGTTACCACCCTGATCAAGCACATTTTGACCGAGCAGGGTTATAAGGTAGGGCTGATCGGAACGATCCGCAACGAGATCGGGAGCGAAGCCCTCTCCACCGGCAAAACGACCCCCGACCACTACGAATTGCAGGAGCTTTTTGCCCGGATGAAGGCGGCGGGCTGTACCCATGTGGTGATGGAGGCGTCCTCCCACGCGCTGGATCAGTACCGGCTGGGCGCGACCCCCTTTGCGGTGGGGGTGTTCACTAACTTCACCCAGGATCATCTGGATTATCATAAGACGATGGAAGCCTATTTTGAGGCGAAATGCCGCCTGTTTGAGATGACAAAAAGCGCGGTAATCAATCTGGACGACCCCAAGGGGCGGGAACTGCTGTCGCGCATTTCCTGCAAAACCCTCACCTGCGGCAGCGGCGGCGGGGAGGATCTTTCGGCAGAAAATATCGACTGCAAGCCTTCCGGCGTGCAGTTTACCCTGCTGTCCGATGGGGAGCGGTACCCCGTTTCGTTTGCCATGCCGGGGCGTTTTTCGGTGGATAACGCCCTTTGCGCCATCGGTGCGCTGAAACTGCTCGGCGTGCCGATGGAAAAGATCATAGCGGGGGTCAAAAGCTCCCACGGGGTCAAGGGCAGATGTGAGGTGATCCCGACCGGACGGGATTTCACCGTTCTTTGCGATTATGCGCACTCTCCCGACGGGCTGGAGAATGTACTGCCGGCGGTAAAGTCCTATACGCCCGGCAGGCTGATCACCGTCTTCGGCTGCGGCGGGGATCGGGATAAACTCAAACGCCCGCTGATGGGCGCGGCGGCGGCACGGCACAGCGATTATCTGGTGGTGACCTCCGATAATCCCCGTACCGAGGACCCCGATGCAATCATTTCGGACATTCTGCCCGGCATTGCCGGAAGTAATACCGCATATACTGTAATCACCGACCGCCGTGCGGCAATTGCGGCAGCCCTCAAAATGGCGAAGGCGGGCGATGTGATTGTGCTGGCGGGCAAGGGACATGAGGATTATCAGGTGCTGGGCACCAAAAAGGTGCATTTTGACGAACGCGAGGTCGTAGCCGAGCTGCTGCGTGAGCTGTAAGGAGAGAGAATGGAACCCATACGCATTTCTGAGGCGGCAGCGGCGCTTTTTTGTGAAACCACCGCCGCCGGTATGCTGACCGATGTGGTGATCGACAACCGAAAGGTGACGCCGGGCAGCCTGTTTTTCTGTATCAAAGGCGACCGGTTTGACGGGCATGACTTTGCCGCAAAAGCGGTCGAAGCGGGTGCTGCTGCCGTGGTGGCGGAGCATGATCTTCCCCTGCCGGTGCCGGTTCTGGTCGTAAAGGACACCCGCACAGCCCTCTTGCAGCTTGCGGCGTACTACCGTGCCAAGCTGCCGGTATACTGCGTCGGGGTCACCGGCAGCGTGGGGAAAACCTCCACCAAGGATATGATCGCCGCCGTGCTTTCGGCGGAGGAAAACATCCTCAAAACCGAGGGGAATTTCAATAACGAGATCGGGCTTCCGCTCACTCTGTTCGGGCTTCAAAAAGGCCACAGCGCGGCGGTTATCGAGATGGGAATGTCCCATTTCGGGGAGATTGCGCGGCTTTCCAAAACCGCACAGCCCGATGTGGGGGTCATCACCAATATCGGGGTGTCCCATATCGAAAATCTCGGCAGTCAAAAAGGGATTTTGCAGGCAAAGCTGGAAATTTTAGAGGGTATGCGTCCCGATGCGCCTTTGGTGCTAAACGGGGATGATCCACTGCTGTCCTCCCTCTCCCTTTCCCGTCCGGTCATTCGGTTCGGCTTTGGAGAGGGGTGCGGCGTGCGCGCTCATTCGGTCAACTGTGACGGGCTAAAAACCACCTTTGTGATCGCCTTTGACGGGGGCGAAGTGACGGCGGAGATCCCGATGGTGGGCGAGCATCATGTAAAAAACGCGCTGGCGGCATTCGCGGTCGGCAGGCTGCGGGGGAGAGCGCCGCAGTCGCTGGCAGACGCCATGTCGCGGTATCAACCCTCCGGTATGCGGCAGAAGCTCACCCCCTTTCGGGGCGGCACAGTGATCGAGGACTGCTATAACGCCAGCCCCGATTCGATGCGGGCGGCGCTCGGGGTACTGCGGCAGCTTCCGGTGACCGGCAGGCGGATCGCGGTGCTGGGCGATATGCTGGAGCTGGGCGAACGCTCGGCGGCATACCACCGCGAGGTGGGGGAGTTTGCCGCACGGCACGCCGATCTGCTTTACTGTTACGGCGATTTTGCCGAGGCTATGGCGGCGGGCGCCAAAAGCGCCGGCATGACCGAGGTGTATTGCTATCGGGATAAAAAAGCGCTGGCTAAAAAGCTCATCGGGCTGGTACAGTCGGGAGACGCGGTGCTTTTCAAAGCCAGCCGCGGTATGCGGCTGGAGGAAGTGATACAGTCGCTTTACGCGGCAGAGTAAGAAAGCGGGGATACCATGACAGGCACAGCAACCATCATCACGGCGGTGATCGCCTTTGCGCTGACGGCGGTGATCGGAAAATTTTTGATCCCGTTCTTGCAGCGGGTCAAATTCGGTCAGCCGATCAATGAGATCGGGCCGACCTGGCATAAAGAAAAGCAGGGAACCCCCACCATGGGCGGGATCATGTTTATCATCGGGGTCGCCGTTGCGGTCTGTGTCGGCTTTATCGTCATCAAAGCGAGCGGCGGAGATGAAGCGGTGGTCGATTCCCCGATTTTGACCACCCGTTTGTTCGCCGGATTGGGTCTGGCGCTTGCCTGTGCCGTCATCGGCTTTGTGGACGACTATAAAAAGGTGATGCAGAAGAATAACGCCGGCATCTCCCGCAACCAGAAAATGCTGTTTCAGCTTTTAGCGGCGGTCGGCTACCTGCTGGCGCTCTATCTGGCGGGGGATACTACCACCGCCGTCATGATCCCCTTTACCGGCTGGTCGCTCGATCTCTGGCTGTTTTACTATCCGCTGGCGGTGATCGGGATCATCGGGATGGTCAATTCGGTGAACCTCACCGACGGCGTGGACGGACTTGCCACCTCTGTCACCTTTGTGGCGGCAATCGCCTTCATGGCGGTGCTGTTATTTATGCCGGAGGTCAATATCTGGATCAATCTTTTGGCAACGGCGCTCGCGGGCGGCTGTCTCGGCTTTTTGATCTGGAATTTCCACCCCGCCAAGTGCTTTATGGGGGATACCGGCTCGATGTTTTTGGGAGGCTGTATCTGTGCGCTGGCGTTCGGGTGCGGTCAGCCGCTTTTGGTGGTGCTGATCGGGATCGTATACATCTGCGAATCGCTGTCGGTCATCATACAGGGGATCAGCTTCAAGCGTACCGGCAAGCGCATCTTCAAAATGAGCCCGATCCATCATCATTTCGAGATGTCGGGCTGGTCGGAGGAAAAAATCGTGATCGTTTTCTCGCTGGTCGCACTGGCGGGCGGCGCGCTGGCGGTTTTGTCGGCCGCGCTTCACTAAACACACCTGTTTCGCACGGAAGGGAGGATAAGAATGGCAAAGCCCAAACATTCGGCACGGTGGCCGCTCACCTTTGGCCGCCCGTTTGATATGCAGTTTCTGATCCTGCTTCTGGTGCTTTTGACGATCGGTCTGGTCATGCTGTTTTCGGCAAGCTATCCCAGCGCCTACTACTATGAGGGGAACGGCTACCACTATATCGTGCGGCAGGCGTTCTTTGCCATCGCGGGGCTGGTCGTCATGCTGGGTATCTCCTTTCTGGATTATCATGTGATCCGCCCGTTTCGCTGGTTTATCTGGGGCGCGGTGTTTTTGCTGCTGGGGATCGTGCTGATCCTGCCCGCGCAGTCGGGCGTTCACCGCTGGATCACAATCGGTCCGGTGCAGTTTCAGCCCTCCGAGCTGATGAAATTTGCCATGGTGGTCATGCTGGCGCACCTCATCTCCCGCAACTATCAGAAAATGCGCTCCATCAAGGAGGGCATTCTGCCGATTTTAGGCTTTCTGATCGTCACCATCGGGATCATCGCCGTCGAGCCGCATATGTCCGCGTCGATTTTGATGTTCGCCATGGCGCTGGTGATGCTCTGGGTCGGCGGTATGCGGGCGATCATTCTGCCGGTCATGGCGGGTGTGGGTGCCGTCGGTCTGGCAGGGATCGTGGCAATCAAGGGCGTGTCCTATGTCGGCGTTCGGTTGAGCGGCTGGCTCAATCCCACCGCCGATAACGCCTATCAAACCTATCAGTCGATCCTCACCATCGGTTCGGGCGGACTGCTTGGCAGAGGGCTGGGACAGTCCCGCCAGAAGTTCCTCTATCTCCCCGAAGCGCAGAACGACTTTATCTTTGCCGTTGTCTGCGAGGAGCTGGGGCTGATCGGCGCACTGGTGATTATCGTACTGTTTTTGCTGCTCATCATTCGCGGTTTCGTGATCGCCTCCCGCGCGCCCGACCGGTTCGGTATGCTGCTGGCGGTCGGGCTGACCGCGCAGATCGGGCTGCAGGCGTTTGCCAATATCGGCGTGGTGTCGGGTCTGCTTCCGAATACCGGTATCAGCCTGCCGTTTTTCAGCTACGGCGGCACCGCGCTTTTCATGCAGCTTGTCGAAATGGGGATCTTGCTCAATATCTCACGACAGGCGGTCAAAAAAGAAGTGACTTAGGAGGTGAGCCGATGAGAGTACTGCTGGTAGGGGGCGGCACGGCGGGACATATCAATCCCGCGCTTGCGATTGCCGGCGCTTTGAAGGAAAAAGCGCCGGACGCCGCGTTTTTGTTCGCGGGGGTGCCGACCGGCATGGAATATACGCTGGTACCCAAGGCGGGGTTTGAAATCGCCCCGATTGAAGTGATGGGCTTTTACCGCGGGATAAAGCCGCGGGATATTTCCCATAACCTCAAGGCGCTCAAATGCCTTACCACGGCGGGAAGCCGCGCCAAAAAGATTATACGGGATTTTGCGCCCGATATCGTAATCGGCACCGGCGGCTACGTCAGCGGACCGGTGGTTCTGGCGGCGCAGAAGCTGGGGATCCCCACCCTGATTCATGAGCAAAACGCCTTTCCGGGTGTGACCAATAAAC
>CANQKG010000028.1 GCA_947624425.1 uncultured Clostridia bacterium
CCATGGCGGCGGAGGAAAGCGGGGTATCCCGCCGTATTTCGAGAAATGCTTTTACATATTCCGCCGTATCAGGCCGGGTCGTCATTTGATAGGCGTCTTCCAGCTTCAAAACCATAATACCGCCGTCAAACCGCTCGGACAGCTTGTCCGCGGCGGTGGCAACCTCCTGTTCGGTCAGACCAGTTACTTCGGCAAGGCGGCTGACCGAAACCGGCTCACCGCTGACAAACAGCACGGCTTCTATCGCATTTTGGCAGTCCCGCTCGGTCATTGCCACACCTCCTGTGTATCGGTCTGGGGCGTTTCACGCTGGTTTCGGTCAAAGTAAACGCGGCTGTTATCCTCGCTGAGCCTGATCCGCTTGGATTTCAACAGCTCCAGCATCGCGAGAAAGGTTGCAACCAGCTCGGAGAGATCTTCCGTTTCATAAAAGGCGGAAAATTCCGCTTCGCCGGTACGGTAGAGCTTTTTCAGCACATAAAAGATACGGGAGGTCACCGAAACCATTCGCTTTTTCACAATGCCCGAAAAGGCGGACGCCGAAACCTCTTCCCGCAGCTTCTTCTGCCCTGCTGTCACCATGGCGGCAAGAAGCTCCGCCCGATCATGGCTTCTCCGGTAGGTCATATCCAAAATCGGCTCTGCCGCTTTTCGCAGATAAATCTGCCCGAACAGGCACCGCTCCCGCAGAAGTGCCGCCATATACCGCGCGGTCTGCAATTCCAGAAGCTGACCGGTCAACTCCCTTTTCAGCTCCTCCGCTTCTTCGCTTTTCGGAAGGAGCGATACCGTTTTGATATACACCAGCCTTGCCGCCATTTCCAAAAAATCACTGGCGACCTCCAGATCGGCGAGCTTCATTTCTTCAATATATTGCAGATACTGGGTCAAAAGCTCGGAAATCTCAATGTCATAGATATTGAGCTTGTGTTTTGCAATCAGGTGGAGCAGTAAATCAAGCGGTCCTTCAAAGACCGGCAGCTTAAATTGAAGCTCGGTCATCTGCCCACACCGATCAGACGTGCAATCAGATCCACATAGCCGGTAAGGCCGTCAAACAGCCGAAGGAAGAAACTGCTGATCCACTGGATCGGTCCGCTCAACACGCCGGTAAAGAGGAGTAAAAACAGGACAAGCGCAATATACCGCTCATACTGCATAATCTGAAAATAAATCCGCTCCGGCAGGAAATAGCTTAAGATGCGCGACCCGTCCAGCGGCGGGATCGGAATCAGGTTGAACACCGCAAGGGTGATGCTGACACTGACAATAATATTGATTGCAAAATAAATAAGGTAGACCGCCGTATTTTGAAAGGGAAAATAATGAAGAATTTTAAGGATCAGATACCCCAAATAGGCGATCAGAAGATTGGCGATCGGTCCGGCTGCCGCCGTGATCGCCATGCCTGCCTTGCGGTTTTTGAAGTAAAAGGGATTGATCGGCACGGGACGCGCCCAGCCGAAGCCGGTCAAGATCAGTGCCAGAGAGCCGATCGGGTCAAGGTGCCGAATCGGATTCATGGTCAGCCTGCCTTGATTTTTGGCAGTCGGGTCGCCCAGCTTATACGCCACCCAGCCGTGAGCAAATTCGTGGATCGGCAAAACGGTCATCACCATAAGGAGCCTGACCATACATTGAAACAAAAAAGCCATGGGTCCGTTCATTCTTCCACCACCTCAATTCAGTGATTCGATCAGTTTCAGAAGCTGATCCGGTTCATCGGTCAAATGGGCGGCGCCTGCTTTCGTCAGCTCCTCGCTTGTGCGAAAGCCCCATTTGGCGCCGACGCCGATACAGCCGAGCGCCGCGGCGGCAAGCATATCCACATCGGAATCGCCGATCAGCATCGTTTCATCTTCCGCTGCGCCGCAGCCGCGCATGATCGAAAGTCCGGTATAGGCGTCCGGCTTATTCGGCACACCGTCGATCTGACCGCAGATCGCGGCAAACTCGATGTTCGGAAAATAGAGCGGCATCAGTTTTTTGACAAACTCCGCCGCCTTATTTGTCCAGACCGCCAGCGCGATCCCCCGTTCCTGCAAAGCCAAAAGCATCTCCGGTACGCCGGAATAAGGACGGGTCTGATCCATGGAATGGTCGGCATAATACCGGTCAAAAGCAGCGCGCACTCTTGCACAGTTTTCCTCGGTGACCGATCCTGCCGGAAGAATACGGCGAATCAAACGGGATCTCCCGTTTCCGACAAAGGTTTTATAGGCTTCTTCCTCATGCACGGGAAACCCGCAGGCATGCAAAGCGTAATTGCCGGCGGCAGCCAGATCGGAGAGGGTGTTGAGCAAGGTGCCGTCCAAATCAAAGATGCACAGTTTAATCATCGGGTATAACCTCCGTACCGCGATTGTCGATCGAAAGGTCGAGTATCTCCCAAGCCGTCAGCCCCAGCATATCCAGCTCATGCCGCATACAGGGGACAAAATCGGTGATCTCACCGCTCACGATCGCCATCAGAGTAGGTCCGGCTCCGCTGACATAGGCGGCATAAGCGCCGTGCGCGTAGGCGGCGTCGAACACCTCCTGCGATTTGCCGATCATCGGCATACGGTAGGGCTGGTGGAGACGGTCGCCCACGGCGGCACGCAGATTTTCATATTTCCCCGACAGCAGCGACGCCGAAAAGAGCGCCGCGCGGGAGAGATTATATACGGCGTCGCGGTGCGGCACCAGATGAGGCAGGCAAGCCCTTGCCTCAGAGGTTTTCATTTCAAAATCGGGGATCAGCGCGACAAAGCGAAGGTGTTCGTCCACCTCCTGCTTGACCCAATGCACCCTGCCGCCCGACAGCACCGACGTAACGATCCCGCCGAGCAGCGCCGGAGTGGTGTTATCCGGGTGTCCTTCCACCGTTGCGGCAAGATCAACCAGATCGTTGATCCCCATCGGCTGTCCCAGCAGCATATTGGCGCCGACCATACCGGCAATGATACAGGCGGACGAGCTGCCCAGCCCGCGCGTCATAGGGATATTGTTTTCCTGCTCGATCACCAGCCCGGGCAATGTTTTGCCGCACTGCAGATAGACTGTCTGCGCCGAGATATAGACCAGATTGCTTTCATCGGTCGGTATCGCCGTATCATCACAGGAGCGAATGATAAGTCCGTCCGCTTCCTCCATCCGAACATAGTTGTAATGACTGACCGCAAGACCGAGTGCGTCAAAGCCTGCGCCGAGATTTGCACTGGTTGCGGGAATCCGAATATGCAGCATATCAATCCCCGAAATCTGCCAGACGGATACGGGAGCAAACGGTAACGCCCGCGTCCTCCAAAGCCGCGGAAAGCCGCTTTGCCTCGGAATATGGCATAACACGGGTGATAAACGCCTTTTCGTCGTCGGGCGCATGACCGCGCTCCAACAGCTCAAAGCCGCGCACCTCACGGGGCAGCTGCCCGCGGGTATTCACACGGAAATAAAACGCCGCCGGAATATCCTCAAACGGTTCGGTGGGATTTTCTCCGCACTCCGCCCAATGAAGGGTGGGAATGGTGGCATGATGCTTGACCGCGTCGATAATATCCCCCACCATGGCGGAAGCGGTCGGCAGCTTGCCGGCTCCCCTGCCGTAAAACATCACATCGCCGGTCGCGTCCCCCTTGACCAGAACGCCGTTGAACACGTCGGAAATGGGAGCAAGCGGGCAGGAATTCGGCAGCAGCATAGGACAGACCATCAACGCAAGCTTTCCGTTTGGAAGCGGTTTTACCGCCCCGATCAGCTTAACCGTGCCGCCCCAGCTTTCGGCGTAGGCGATATCCTCCGGCGTCACATGGCGGATCCCTTCGGTATGGACATACTGCGGATAAATATGCTTGCCGTAGGCAAGGGAAGCGAGAATGCAGATTTTCCGGCAGGTATCATGTCCGTCCACATCGGCGGAAGGCTCCCGCTCGGCATAGCCCAGCTCCTGCGCCATTTTCAGCGCATCGTCAAAGGACATTCCCTTTTGGTACATACTGGTCAAAATAAAGTTGGTAGTGCCGTTCAAGATGCCCATGATCCCGTTGATTCGGTTGGCGGTCAGGCATTTGTGAAGCGGGTGTATGATCGGGATCCCGCCGCCCACACTTGCCTCGAACAGGAAATTGACATTTTCCTTTGCCGCAAGCGCCAAAAGCTCTGCGCCTTTCTGCGCCACCAGCTCCTTATTGGAGGTCACAACGCTTTTCCCACGCTTCAGGCAGTCCGAGACAAACTCATAAGCCGGATGAACGCCGCCCATTGCCTCCGCTACGATGGTGATCTCATCATCCTGCAAAATATCGTTTACATCGGTGGTGAACTGATCCGCATAAGGAAGCTCCGGAAAGGAGCGCAAATCCAAAATCCGCTTGACCAAAACCGGCTCCAGCGCATTTTTCTCCACCGTTTCCCGATTATTCCAAAGCAGCTCCGCCACACCGGAGCCGACCACACCGTGTCCCATGATCGCAATCTTTGCCATTTTTACACTCCTTCATACACTGGGTGCGCCGAAAAGCCCATCGGACGCACACCTATAAAACAATATACCATTTTTTTCTGAATAACACAAGAGAAAAAAGAGAATTTATACCGATAAAATGGCGCAAGTCTTGACTTCAAAGCAAAATGCGTTTATAATTCGACTAGTCAATATTTTATCGAAGGGTGTATGATATGAAAACCAAGGTAGTCAAATTCGGCGGCAGTTCCCTTGCCAGCGCAGAGCAGTTTAAAAAAGTCGCCGCCATTATCAAGGCGGATACCGCAAGGCGGTACGTCGTGCCGTCGGCGCCGGGCAAGCGGTTTGACGATGATACCAAGGTCACCGATATGCTGTACCAGTGCTACCGTCTGGCTTCCAAAGGGCTGCCGTTCGAAGAATTGTTCGAGCAGATCAAGGAACGGTATCTGGAAATCATTCGGGATTTAAAGCTCGATCTCGATCTGGAAGGCGAATTCCGGCACATCCGCACCAGCTTTGAGCATAAAGCCGGTCGGGATTATGCGGCGAGCCGCGGCGAATATCTCAACGGCAAAATCCTTGCCCACTATCTGGGCTTTGACTTTATCGACGCGGCGGAGATCATCTTTTTTGACGAGCAGGGCGTATTCGCCAGCGAAATCACAAACGAGGTGGTCAAAAACTGCCTCAACAATCATCACAATGCCGTTATTCCGGGCTTTTACGGTTCGATGCCGAATGATACGATCAAAACCTTCTCCCGCGGCGGAAGCGACATCACCGGCTCAATCGTGGCGCGTGCCACCAGCGCCGACCTATACGAAAACTGGACCGATGTATCCGGCTTTCTGGTCGCCGACCCCAGGATCGTTGACAACCCCGACGTCATCAATGTGGTTACATACCGCGAACTGAGGGAGCTTTCCTACATGGGCGCGACCGTGCTGCATGAGGACGCAATCTTCCCGGTGCGGAAGGCAGGCATCACCATCAACATTCGGAACACCAATCACCCGGACGATCCCGGCACCTTTATTGTGGCAAAGCCGGATCACGAGAAGCACCGGAAAATCATCACCGGTATCGCTGGAAAAAAAGGCTTCAGCGTCATCAGTATTGAAAAAGACCGCATGAATCAGGAGATCGGCTTCGGGCGGCGGATGCTGGAGGTTTTGGAGAAGCACAACATCTGCTTTGAGCATCTGCCCTCCGGCATTGACACCATGAGCGTGGTGCTTTCCACCGCCGATCTGAAAGATCAGGAAAACCAGCTTGTGTCCGAGCTTTACCGTGCGCTGAATCCCGACAGCATTGATGTGGAGCGCGGTCTGGCTTTGATCGCAGTGGTCGGACGGAGAATGATCGCCACACCCGGCGTTGCCGCCCGACTGATGGCTGCCGCCGCACGGGAAAAGGTCAACATTCGCATGATCGATCAGGGCTCCAGTGAGCTGAATATCATCATCGGCGTAAATGAGGAGGACTTTGAAAAAGCCGTTCGCGCCATTTACGAGGAATTCTGCGTTCATCCCGAAGCCTGACACAACGAAAAACCGGCTTAATTAAAACAAGGAGGCAGTGAAAATGACGGAATACAAAAGAGAATTTATGGAGTTTATGGTGCGCTCCGGCGTGCTGATTTTCGGTGATTTTATCACAAAAAGCGGAAGAAAAACCCCTTACTTTGTCAACACCGGGAACTACAAGACCGGCGAACAGATTGCAAAGCTGGGTGAGTTTTACGCCGCGAATATCAAGGAGCATTTGGGGGACGATTTTGACGCGCTGTTCGGTCCTGCCTATAAGGGAATCCCGCTGGCTACCGCCGCTGCCGGCGCACTCTACCGGAAATACGGCATTAACAAAAACTATTGCTTTAACCGGAAAGAGGAAAAGGATCACGGTGAAGGCGGCGTGGTGGTCGGCTACAAGCTGAAAGACGGCGATCGGGTGGTCATCACCGAAGACGTCATCACATCGGGCGCCGCTTTGCGGGAGGTGCTTCCCGTTTTGCAAAGTGCCGCAAAGGTGAAGATCAGCGGCATGGTGATCTCGGTCGACCGGATGGAACGCGGACAGCGTGAGCTTTCTGCCATTCAGGAGGTCAAAAAAGAATTCGGGATCGACGTCTACCCCATTGTGACGATCCGGGAGATCATTGACACCCTCCATAACCGCCCGATCGACGGCAAGGTGTATATCGACGATGAGATGAAAGAGAGAATGGAAGCCTATCTTGCCGAGTACGGCGTGATGGCATAAATGCAAAATACCCGAAGCGGACTAGTCCGCTTCGGGTATTTTTTATCCGCGGCAGATGCGGTAGAAAACCTTTTTCCCTTTTTTGAGGATAATTCCCTCACCGGCAAAGCGGTCGGCTTCCAGCCGCAGGGCGGGATCGGCAATCTTCTGCTCGTCCACTGAAACACCGCCGCCGAGTACCAGTCGGCGCGCCTCCCCCTTCGAGGGGCAAATGCCAGCCTTTACCATCAGATCAAGCAGCCCGATCTCTCCGTCCGAGAAATCCGCTTCCGCCAATGTCACGGTCGGCATATCCTTTGCAGCCGCCTGCCCGCCAAACAGCGTCCGTGCCGTTTCGAGCACTTTGTCCGCCTCCGCCTTGCCGTGTACCATTTTGGTCACCTCGTAGGCGAGCAACTCCTTGGCACGGTTGAGCTCGCTCCCCTGCCAGACTTCCATTTTTTCAATCTCCTCAATTGGCAGGAAGGTCAGCATTTTCAGACAGCGGATCACATCGGCGTCGTCCACATTCCGCCAATACTGGAAGAAATCATAGGGCGGGGTCTTGTTCGGATCGAGCCAGACGGCGCCCCCCTCGGTCTTCCCCATTTTTTTTCCTTCCTTGGTGGTCAGCAGGGTAAAGGTCATGCCGTAGACCTGCTCGTCACAGACGCGGCGCACCAGTTCGACGCCGCCGATGATGTTCGACCACTGATCGTCGCCGCCAAGCTCCATTTTACAGCCGTATTCCTGATGAAGATGGAGAAAATCATAGCTTTGCAGCAGCATATAATTGAACTCCAAGAAGCTAAGTCCCTTTTCCAGTCGGGTTTTGAAGCACTCGGCGGTCAGCATACGGTTGACCGAAAAATGCACGCCGATGTCACGCAGAAACTCCATATAATTAAGCTGCAAAAGCCAGTCGCCGTTTTGGAGCATCAGGGCGTTGCCGTCCGAGAAATCGAGCATTTTTGACATCTGCTTTTGAAAGCAGGCGGCATTGTGGGCGATCTCCTCTTTGGTCAGCATCTTCCGCATATCGGTTTTGCCGGTCGGATCGCCGATCATGGTGGTGCCGGTACCGAGCAGCGCAATCGGTCGGTGTCCCGCTTTTTGCATATGCGCCATCACGACAAGCTGCAAAAAATGCCCGACATGAAGGCTGTCCGCCGTGGCGTCAAAGCCGATATAGAAGGTCACCTTCTCCCGCTCGAGCAGTTCCTCGATCTCTTTTTCATGGGTCATCTGGGCAATCAGCCCGCGCCGTTTCAGTTCCTGTAATACTGACATAATTTCCCCTCCCAAATGATAAGCCCTCTGTCCCAAAAAGGACAGAGGGCGAAATAACATTCGCGGTACCACCTCTGTTTGGCGCTTCCTCACGAAAACGCCCTTAGCGGGTATAACTACCACAAGCATATAACGGTGCAAACCGGCATTTCCCTACTCCCCGTTCGGGAAAGCAACTCCAAGGTGTATTCGCACCGTATCGCGGGTATCTTTCCACCGACCAGATACTCTCTTTGCCGCCAAAAACGGTGTTACTTGTCCTTTTCACAGTCATTGCAGTCAATATAACACATCGGGCATAAAATTGTCAAGCCCTTTTTCCGTCCGCAATCATCTGCCGCGCCGTGGCGCGCATCAAATCGGTGACCGCATCGGCGCCCATGATCCGCGCCACCTCTTCGACCCTGCCGGTATCGTCCAAAAGTGTGACATGGGTCACGGTGCGGCCGTTTGCCACACCCTTTTGGATCAGATAATGCCGGTCTGCCAATGCCGCGATCTGGGCGGAATGGGTGACCGAAAAAACCTGCCGGTTTTCCGCTACCTCCTGCAGCTTTCTCCCGATCCGCTGGGAGCCGTTTCCGCTGACGCCGGTATCCACCTCATCGAAGATCAGCGTAGGAATATCCTCTTTATCCGCAAGGGCGTTTGTGAGCGCCAGCATCATACGGGACAGCTCGCCGCCGGAGGCGATCCGGCTCAGCGGACGAGGCGGCTCGCCCAGGTTCGGCGAGAACAAAAACTCCATTCGGTCGCTGCCCTGCGGTCCGTATTTGCCTTTGGTATGAGCGATCTCCAGCCGGACATGGGGCATCTGCAAAAAGCGGAGTTCCTCGGCGACCCGCTCCGCCAGCCTTGCCGCCGCCCGGCTCCTTTTTTCGGACAGCACCGCCGCCCTTTCCTTGCAAAGCGAAATAAGGCGGTTCTGCTCGGTTCGAAGAACCCCCAGCCTTTGTTCGGTACTCTCCAATTCGGCAAGCTGGCCGCCGATCTCCTCGCCATAGGCGATCACCTCGGCGACCGTGTTGCCGTATTTTCGTTTCAAGCGGTATAGCTCGTCCAGTCGTGCGCCGATCTCATTGAGATCTCCCTCCGGATCTCCGACCGATTCGCTCATGCGATAAAACGAGCCGGAGAGCTCGGAAAGCTGTGCAGAAAGCTCGGTCAGCCGTGCTGCCGCCGCCTTTGCATTGGGGTCAAAATCGGCCAGCTTATTAAGCTCGTCCGCCGCCGCCTTTGCGCCGTCCGCCGCACCCAGCACCGTATCGCTCCCTACCAAAACAGCATATGCGGTTTTGTATGCCGCGGCACGCTCCGCCGCATGTTCCAGTTCTGCCCGCCGCTGTTCCAATTCCTCCTCTTCGCCGACCCGCAGTTCGGCGTCGGCAATTTCCTTTGCCTGAAAGGATAATAGCTCTCTCCGTTGTGCTTTTTCCTGCTCCAGCGTATGAAGGCGGCGTATCTCGCCGTTTACCTCCATCAGCTCTCGATAGGCGGCCCGGTATTCCGCCATTTCAGCAGACAGCTCGGCATACCGGTCAATCAATTCAATATGGCGATCCGCCGACAGCAAGATCCCGCTGTCATGCTGTCCGTGGATATGGATCAGATATTCGGTTAAATAAGACAGCATCTGGGCGGTTGCCGGGCGACCGTTGATCCGTGCGGTGCTTTTGCCGTCCGCAGTGATCTCCCGCTGGAGCAGTAGGGCGTCCTCCGGCTCAAACCCGTATTCCGCAAGCCGTTCACAGACGATCGGCGGAAGATCGGTAAACTCCGCCGCCGTGACCGCCTTTCCGGCGCCGCTTCGCACCAGCTCTCTGGCGGCGCGGTCGCCGCAGATCATATGGATCGCGTCGATCACGATCGACTTTCCGGCGCCCGTCTCACCCGTAAAGACAGACAATCCTTTCGAAAAAGAAACAGACGCCTGTTCTATGATTGCAAAGTTTTCGATATACAAATGCTCGAGCAAGCGTCTTCCTCCTTTACTGCATTTCCGAATCTGCCAGATACCTTGTAAAAGCCGCCGCCTGTGTTTCGCTTCGCACCAGTACAAAGATGGTATCCTCACCGGCAAGAGTGCCGACGACCCCCTCGATCCGGCGGCTGTCCAGCGCGGCGCAGGCCGCCTGCGCCATGCCGGAGCGGCATTTGATCACCACCGTGTTGCCGGCGTAATCCACCTTCAAAATGGCATGGGAAAAAATGCTTTGCAGATCACGCGCCGGCTCGCCGTTTTGTGCCGAGGTGCCGGATGTATAGCAATACCTGCCGTTTTTTCCCATTTGCTTGACAAGCTGCAATTCCTTGATATCGCGGGAAATGGTTGCCTGTGTGACGGCAAAGCCGGCTTCCCGCAATGCAAAGAGAAGCTCCTCCTGCGTTTCGATTTGATATTCGGCGATCAATTCCAGAATTTTCGCCTGCCTCCCGGCCTTCATCGTTCTTCCTCCTTCGGATTCGAGGACATCTCCCCGGCACGGTCGATAAACTTGTCTTTGATGATCTCATAGAAATTGTGTTTTCCCAAATGAATCAGCGGAACGGTAAGGGGACTTTTTTCGATCAGCAAAACGTCGTTTTCCCCAACCGGAATCCCCAGGTGACCGTCAACGGTGATAAAACATTCCTTCTTCCGCACATCGCCCACGCTGATTTTAAGGCGGTGAGAAACATCAAACATCACGGTGCGGGAAAGAAGCGAGTGAGGACAGATCGGGGTCATAATGATTCCGTCAATCGAAGGGTCGACAATCGGCCCGCCGGCCGAAAGAGAATAGGCAGTGGAACCGGTCGGCGTTGCAAATAAAATACCGTCGGCACGGTAGCTGCCCACAAAATGATCGTCGCAGAACACGGTCACATCCACAATCCGGGAAAGCGCGCCGCGGGATATCACAATATCGTTAAAAGCGGTATAGCTTTCGGCGTTACCCGACGCCTTTTGCAGGGTCAAAGAAAGCAGCATGCGCCGTTCGATTTGATACTCTCCTGCGGTCAGCGCGGTCAGCCGCTCCAGTTCATCCGCTTCCAGACCGGCTAAAAAGCCCAGCCGCCCCGCATTGATGCCGAGCAGCGGAATCTGAAACGGCAGCAGCTGCTTTGCCGTGCGGATCAGCGTTCCGTCGCCGCCGAGCGCGATCGCATAGGATATTTCTCCCGCAATTTGGGGAAGCGCGGCAGGCTCCACGCCGTGACCGGCAAGAATCGCCGCAAGCGGCGGCGCCGCCGCTACCCTCACCTTTTGCCCGACCAGCAGATCGGCAACCTTGGCGGCAAGCTCGGCCGCCTGCGGTTTATTGAGATTTGCAATCAGATAGATCAGCATCTTGAACTCTCTCCCCATCACCCGTATGCTCCAGCAGCAGTAAAAATTCCCGGTTTCCCTTCGGCCCCAGCAGCGGCGAAGGCGCCGTTTGCAGTGCGCGCAAGCCGTTTTCCGCGGCGGCGTTTACAACCGTTTCGATCACCGTTTGATGCACGGCGGGATCTTTGACGACTCCCTGTTTATTGAGACGCCGCGCTCCCGCTTCAAACTGGGGCTTGATCAGGCAGACCATACGGCTCCCTTTTACCGTGATCCGCCGGAATGCGGGAAACAGCAAGCGGAGCGAGATAAAGGACGCATCACAGGACAAAAAGGTGATCGGCTCCGGAAAATCGGCGGCAGTCAGGTACCGCGCATTGGTTTTTTCCATATTGACGACACGGCTGTCGGAGAGCAGCCGAGGCGCAAGCTGTCCGGTGCCGACGTCGACCGCATAGACGCGGCGGGCATGATGACGAAGCAGGCAGTCGACAAAGCCGCCGGTCGAAGCGCCGATATCGGCGCAGACGCGGTCGGCAACATCCAAATGAAACAGGTGAAACGCCGCCTCCAGCTTTTCCCCAGCCCGGCTGACAAACGGATCGCTCACCGCCA
>CANQKG010000029.1 GCA_947624425.1 uncultured Clostridia bacterium
CCGCAGAGGATAAAAACCGACACACAGAGGAATACGCCGATGATGCCACTCAGTTCATGGGGGTGTCTTGCGAAGTTATCGACCGCAAGATACATCAACACGCCGCAGAGAAAGGAGAGCAGCACCACGCTTGCCCAGTTGAGGTTCATTTTGTTTTCCGCAAGCGCTGCGGCGGCGGTATGTAACTGCGGTCTTGCGATCCGCACCATCAGCGATACGGCGATGCTGCCGACCAGATTACCGGCCCAGATGACAAGACAGTTCGGTTTGTTTTTGTTTTGCAGGACATACCCGATCTTGCCGGTGAACAGGTACATACCAAAGGAGCAGATCAAAAACAGCCCGATGGAAAAGAGAATGGCGCCGATCACTTTGTTTTCGCAGGAGAGATAGATGGTCGAGCCGATCCCGATCATGCCGCCCGCCGCGACGGATTTTTTGAATGTTTCTGCCATGACATATCCTCACTTTTTCAGATGATACCGTCATTATAGCACATCCTCCGCCGTTTGTCGACACACTTCGGGGGACAAACACGATTTGCCATAAAACGATTGCCTTGTAGAGACTTCCCTTGTGAACGGTACCGCGACACTCACATAATATACGACAATTCTGTATAGGTGGACTATGAATCCCACCACCATGCTGCCGCATGGTCCCCCTCCCTTTGACAAGGGAGGCACTGGCGAGCAAAGAAACTTTGATAAAAATTTTAGCAAAGTGGGTTGACGGAAGATTTCACCGGACGAGCCGCCGGAAAACGCTTTTTATTTTCACTTATTCTATTTTTAACCGCTATGTTTCCGTCTTTGTCAAAACCTCCCTTGTCAAAGGGCGCTCTTGCCGAAGCGCGCCCGGTGGGCGAAACAGCGAGGCGGCAATGGCGCTGCAATTTTGCCGTCTTTGTCAAAACCTCCCTTGTGAAAGGGAGGGGGACCGCGCCCCGCGCGGTGGAGGGATTCAAAGCCGCAAAAGCAAAACCCAGAACTGCAAGAGAGCAGAGACCGCGCTTGCGCGGTGGTGGGATTCCAAAGCCGCAGACAACACCGGACAACAGTAAAACGGCACTATCAAAAAGTATACTTTTTGATAGTGCCGTATTTCCCGCTTATCATACCACAATTTAGCGGTAAACGCAAGCATTTTCGGGATTTTTTGACTGCTTTTTTGAAAACTTTCTCACTTTTTGATTTTCAACCGGCTAATGTCAAAAAGTATACCTTTTGACATTAGCCGAAACAGAAAGGAAGGATTACCATGAAACAAATGCTCAAACGGACAGGCGCACTTTTCCTCTCACTCTGCCTGACCCTCTCGGTCTGGGGCGCAGCTGCTCCATTTTCTGCCAGCGCAGCCTCCGTTACTTCGGGCGATTATCAGTATGAGGTGAACGAGGACAATACCGCTACTATTACTAAATACACCGGCTCCGGCAGTCGTGTCACCATTCCCGATACACTGGACGGTCACACCGTGGCCGAGATTGGCTATCGTGCCTTTGCCTCGTGTACCGGACTTACTTCTGTCACCATTCCCGACAGCGTGACCGAGATTGGATCTAATGCCTTTTACGGCTGCACCGGGCTTATTTCAGTCACCATTGGAGACGGCGTGACTACGATTGGATCTAATGCCTTTGATGGCTGCACCGGGCTTACCTCGGTCACCATCGGGAACGGCGTGGCCGAGATTGATGATGCCTTTTCTAATTGCACCGGACTTACCTCTATCACGATAGACGCCAATAATCCCAATTACAGTTCCAAAGACGGTGTTTTGTTTAATCAAGATCAAACAGAGTTGATTCTATGTCCGGAAGGTAAATCGGGCAGTTATGCCATTCCAAACAGCGTGACTGAGATTGGATCTGATGCTTTTTCCGGTTGCACCGGGCTTACTTCAGTTGATATCGGTGACAGCGTGACCACGATTGGCGAGTTTGCCTTTGGTGGCTGCACCGGGCTTACCTCGGTTGATATTCCCGACAGCGTGACTACGATTGGTAGGTCTGCCTTTTACGGCTGTACCGGGCTTACCTCGGTTGATATTCCCGACAGCGTGATTACGATTGGCTATCGCGCCTTTTATCACTGCACCGGGCTTACCTCTGTGACCATCGGAGACAGTGTTACCGAGATTGGATCTGATGCCTTTGGTGGCTGCACCGGGCTTACCTCTATCAATATTCCCGACAGCGTGACCGAGATTGGTTATGATGCTTTTTCCGGCTGCACCGGGCTTACCTCTGTCACCATCGGAAAAGGCGTGACAGAGATTGAGCATGATGCTTTTTCCGGCTGCACCGGGCTTACCTCTGTCACCATCGGTGACAGCGTGACCACGATTGACGATGGTGCCTTTGAGGGCTGCACTAAACTTATCTCGATCACGATACCGGACAATGTGACAAAAATCCTGGAGGGAGCTTTTGACAACACAGGATATTATAATGATCCGACAAACTGGGAAAACGGAGTACTATATATCGATCATCATTTGATTAAAGCAAAGGCTGACGAACTTCCCGCTGTATATTCCTTTCGAACAGGAACAAAGACGATTGGCTACGGAGCCTTTATGGATTGCACCGGGCTTACTTCAGTCGATATTCCCGACAGCGTGACCTATATTGGCATGTATGCCTTTAGAGACTGCACCGGGCTTACCTCGGTTGATATCCCTGACAACGTGATCGAGATTGGATCTAATGCCTTTTCCAGCTGCACCGGGCTTACCTCTGTCACTATCGGAAACAGCGTGACCGAGATTGGCGGGAGTGCCTTTAGAGGTTGCACCGGGCTTACTTCTGTCACCATTCCTGACAGCGTGACTACGATTGGCGATGGTGCCTTTTCCGGCTGCACCGGGCTTACCTCAGTCATCATTCCCGACAGCGTGACTGCGATTGAATATTATGCCTTTGATAGCTGCACCGGACTTACTTCAATCACGGTAGGCGCCAATAATCCCAATTACAGTTCCAAAGACGGTGTTTGGTTTAATAAAGATCAAACAGAATTGATTCAATATCCACGCGGCAAATCCGGCAGTTATACCATTCCCGACAGCGTGACCACGATTGGCAATAGTGCTTTTGATTACTGCACCGAGCTTACCTCGGTCAGTATTCCCAATGGTGTGACTGAGCTGGGTTTTGGCGCCTTTATGGGATGCACCAAGCTTACTTCTGTTGCCATTCCTGACAGCATGACCACGATTGGCACTTCTGCTTTTGTAGACTGCACCAGTCTTACCTCGATTATTATTCCCGACAGCGTGACCTCGATCGGTCAGTATGCCTTTAGCTGTGGTGATGGTCATGTTGTCCGCTATAATATCACCTTCTATGGCAAGGCTGGAAGTTATGCTGAAGGCTTTGCAAAATCGCATAATATCCCGTTTATTGCCATATCACAGCTTGCCGACAATACCACCGGCATTGTAGTGCAGGGAGCGGAGGAAGCGATGCCGGAAGGTGCGGTACTCAATGCCAAGCAGACGGCAAGCGATGAGAATACCTTGACCTATGAGATCACATTGACCCAAAATGGGCAGACCATCCAGCCGACCGGCGAGGTAACGGTGAAAATTCCGCTGCCGGAAAGCATGAGGGATAAGGAAATTGCGGTATATCGAATTGAAGCGGACGGCAGCCGCACTAATATGAACGCGACCGTGCAAAACGGCTGTGCGGTATTTGTGACTGACCACTTCAGCCAATATCTACTGGAAGCGAAAATCATGCCCGCCGACTATACGGCGGTGGACGCGGCGCTCGCGAAGGTGCCGGAGGACTTATCCGGTTATACCGATGAGGCGGCACAGGCGGTAAAGGACGCGGTCGCAGCAGTAGAGCGCGATCTGCCGATCACCGAACAGGCAAAGGTCGACGCCATGGCGAAAGCCATTGAGGACGCGGTCGCGGCATTGCAGAAAGCAGAGAAACCCACTGTTCTCGGCGACATGGACGGGGACGGGAAGGTAAGCGTCACCGACGCGCTGGCGATCCTCCGCATGGCGGTGGGACTGAACACCCCGGTCGACAACGCCGACATGGACGACAGCGGCGGTGTGACCGTGACCGATGCGCTTGCAGCGCTGCGTATTGCGGTAGGTCTGGCGTAACTTCTGCAAGAGAGCAGACAGCGAGAAAAGGACGGGCAGTTGCCCGTCCTTTTTGAATCCTTTTGAATCCCTCCACCGCTTCGCGGTCCCCCTCCCTTTGACAAGGGAGGTTTTGACAAAGACGGAAGTTTTGTGAATACGCATAGGCGCGGTCCCTTCCTCTTGCGGTTCCCGACATCGGCTACGGCGGGTAACCGCCTTGCCGCTTGTCGACCGCAGCGCCACTCTCGCCTCGCTTCATCGTCCACAGGACGCGCTTCGGCGGCAAAGCCCTTTGACAAGGGAGGTTTTGACAAGGACGGAAGCATAGCTGTTTGGAATGGGACAAGTGAAAAAAAGAAAATCTTCCGGCGGCTCGTTTCGTGTAATCTTTTGTCAGCATACTTTGTTAAAATTTCTATCAAAACTTGCTTGTTCGCCAGTGCCTCCCTTGTGAAAGGGAGGGGGATCGCGCTAAAGCGCGGTGGAGGGATTCAAAACCACCGGACAAAATCGTCCCCAAAGCCAAATGCTGTTTAAGATAACGCATACAAAAAATCCTATCTGCAAAAAGCAGATAGGATTTTTTTCAGTGGCAGTTTTCGCAGTCGCAGTTTTCGCACTGTTCGCCGACGATCGGCGTGGGGTCGATCCCCTGTCGGCGGTAGTAATCGGAGATTGCCGCCTTGACTGCCTGCTCCGCCAGAACCGAGCAGTGAATCTTGACCGGCGGCAGACCGTCCAGCGCCTCTACCACGGCGCGGTTTGTCAGCTTGAGCGCGTCCTCGATCGGCTTGCCCTTAATCAGCTCGGTCGCCATCGAGCTGGTCGCGATTGCCGCGCCGCAGCCGAAGGTCTTGAAGCTGACGTCTTCAATGATGCCGTTTTCAATCTTCAGATACATACGCATGATGTCGCCGCACTTGGCGTTTCCCACTTCGCCGATCCCGTTTGCGTCGGCAAGCTCACCCACATTGCGCGGATTGGCAAAATGCTCCATTACTTTCGGGCTGTAATCCATTGCTATTCCTCCCTATACTTTTCCCAAGTCGGGGACATGGCGCGCAGCCGTTCGATGATCGGCGGGATCACCCGCAGCAGCGTGTCCACATCTTCGTCGGTGTTGTCTTCGCCCAGCGTCAGCCGCAGAGAGCCGTGGGCGATCTCATGCGGCAGTCCGATTGCCAGAAGCACGTGGGACGGGTCCAGCGAACCGGAGGTACAGGCAGAGCCGCTCGACGCGGCAACGCCCTGCATATCCAGCATGAGCAGCAGGCTTTCGCCCTCCACCCCCGCAAACGAGAAGTTCACATTCCCGCTCAATCTGGGGGAGCGTCCGCCGTTTAGGTGGGCATGCGGTATTTTGGAAAGCTCCTCGATCAGCCGGTCGCGCAGGTCGGCTACTCTTTTTTGCCGCGCTTCCATATCCTTGCCGGCGTCCTCCGCCGCCTGCCCAAGCGCCACGATAAAGGCGGTGTTCTCGGTACCGGCGCGGCGACCCCGCTCCTGTGCGCCGCCATCCAAATAGGGCGGCAGCACGATCCCCCTGCGGAGATAGAGCGCGCCGATCCCTTTTGGCGCCGAGAGCTTATGTCCCGACAGGGAGAGCATATCAATATGTTCTGCTTTCACATCGATCGGTTCATGACCGACCGCCTGCACCGCATCGGTGTGAAAGACCACCCCTGCCGCCTTGCAGACCGCGCCGATCTCCCCGATCGGCTGAATGGTGCCGATCTCGTTGTTGGCGTACATCACCGTGACCAGTCCGGTGCGGTCGGTGATCGCGTCCTTCACCTGCTCTGCTGTGATATAGCCCTCGCTGTTGACCGGCAGATAGGTGACCGAGAAGCCCTCTTTTTCCAGCGATTGGCAGGTGTGCAGCACCGCATGATGCTCGATCGCGGTGGTGATGATGTGATCCTTCCCCTTGCTTTTCATGGCGTGCGCGTAGCCCTTGATCGCCCAGTTATCCGATTCGGTACCGCAGGAGGTAAAGTAGATCTCCTGCGGCGCGGCATTCAAAAGCCGGGCAAGCTGCGCGCGGGCGTTTTCGATGGCGTGCTTTGTCTCCCGTCCGATCGCGTAGGTGGCGGACGGATTTCCATACTGCTCCTGCAAATAGGGGAGCATGGCGGCAAAGACGGAATCGGACACGCGGGTGGTTGCCGCATGATCGGCGTAAATCAGCTTTTGCATGACAGATTCCTCCTTCCGATGATGATTACAGGATTATTATATACCAATTCGGTAGAATTTGCAAGAGCTATTTCCACTTTTTTGCTTCGGCAACGGCAAGTGCGTCGCACCGTTCGTTTTCGGGGTGTCCGGCATGACCCTTTACCCAGTGAAAGGTGACCTGATGCGTCGACAATAGCTCTAATAGTATTTCCCAAAGATCAGGATTTAGCGCCGGCTCCTTCCGGCTTCTCATCCAGCCGTTTTTCTGCCAGCGCACCGCCCCAGCCCTGTGTGACCGCGTCCACAATGTACTTCGAGTCGGTGGTGAGTGAAACGCGGCAGGGGCATTTGAGCGCGCGCAGTCCCGCGATCACGGCGGACAGCTCCATGCGGTTGTTGGTGGTGGACGCTTCGCCGCCCGATAATTCCTTTCGGTACGCGCCCATTTTGAGGATCGCGCCCCAGCCGCCGGGACCGGGATTGCCGCTGCAGGCTCCGTCGGTAAAAAGCTCCACTTCGGGCATCGCCATCGTCTCACCTCATTTCAGCTTGTGATCTTATTCGGTGCGGAGGGCTTCGACCGGATCCTTTTTGGCGGCGATCCGAGAGGGGATCAGTCCGGCGATCAGGGTCAACAGCATACTGATGACGACCAGTATGATACCGCCCACCGGCGGCAGAGCCGCCACTGCCGAAATATCGGCAAGCGCATGAATTAAGGCGTTGATCGGGAAGCAGAGCAGCACCGTGACCAGAATACCCAGCAGTCCCGCGACGAGACCGACCAGCAGCGTTTCGGCGTTAAAGACGCGGGAAATATCCCGTTTGGACGCGCCGATGCTGCGGAGGATACCGATCTCCTTGGTGCGTTCGAGCACCGAGATATAGGTGATGATCCCGATCATGATGGAGGACACGATCAGCGAGATCGCCACAAAGGCGATCAGCACATAGCTGATGGTGTCGATGATCCGGCTGACCGAGGACATCATGATACCGATGTAATCGGTATAGTTTAATTCTGCGTCCTCGTCCCCAAGACGGCTGTTGTAGCCATCGATCCCGCTTGCAATGCTCTCTTTCGCGTCAAAGTCGGAGGGGTAGAGGTAGATCGCGGCGGGATCGTCCAGATCGACCGCGTCCAGCTTTTGGAGGTTTTCGGCATAGGTCGCCGAGGAGAGCTTCACCATGCTCTGCAAAAGAGCCTGCCGCTCCGCTTCGCTCAGAGAGGCGAGGTAAGCCTGCTCCTGCGGGGAGAGGGTGGAGATGTCCGGTTCCTGTACATCCTCACCGGTCTGAAACGGCATGCCGGTGAAAATATCGGTGTCGGGATTATCTTTTTGTTCCTGCACGATCTCACTGTTGTTGACCGCACGGATATAGTATTCGGTCAATGCCGGCGTGTAGCCGATCCCGTCTCCGACGGCGGTGGTCACCGAGTCGGCATTCGGACGGATCACACCCACGATCTTCAGTTCGGGCGCGTCTGCGATTTTCTGCGACATATAGATGCTGTCCTCGCTTTTGTCCACCCATATGCCGTCCGACTTCTCGTAGTAATCGGGCGCGAAGATCAGCTTGTACCGCAGATTCAGAATATCGTCATAGGAGTAGCTTTCGGGACTTTTGGAGACTTCGCCGCCGTCCGGATAGTTTTCGATGACGTCGGCGATCTCCGAAGCGTCCTTCAATCCGAGGGAATAGAGGGTGACGTCGCTGATCTCGTTGTTTTCGTTGAGGATCAGCACCGCCTCCTGATAGCCGGAGGGCCACCTGCCAGCCACCACGTCATATTGCGAGGCAAGCAGTTCCTCGTTGTCCAAAAGCTCCTTCCACATCTCCATGCCCTCGGACATCATATCGGGATTGCCGCCCAGCGCGGAGATTCCCTTGCTCATCGCGTCCACCACCGGACTGGGTGCGACCTCCACGATCCCGTTTGCCGTGTCGCTCTGGTAGAGATGCGGTTCGATGTCATAGCTGTACCGGATCGCGTTGGTGTAGGGCGTGATGTCGTTGCCGTCCTTTTCCAGATACTCCTTGAATGCCGCCAGATCGTTGACATTGATCGAGGTGAGGGTGTTGTTGATCATCTCGGTCATGATGTCGGTGACATACACCGCGCCGTCCGGACGCTTTTCGCCGCCGGCGCCGTTATCCATCATGGCGGTGAGCATACTGCCCATGTCCACACTTTCCCGCTCCAGCATGATGGGATAGGAGGAAAGAGTGTCCTCCTCCACCTTGTCGATATAGTTCTGAAACCCGCTCGACCCCGATGATCCCGATGCTGCCGGCAAAGGAGGTGAGGAAGGTACGGGTCTTTTTGGTCATCAGGTTGTTGAGGCTGAGCGAAAAAGCGGTGAAAAAGGACATGGAGGTGTACTTCTTTTTCTGCTTTGGCTCCTCTTCGGCTGCCTGCTTTGCGTCCGTGCAGGGGTTGGAGTCATCGGTCACAACGCCGTCCAGCAGCCGGATGATGCGGGAGGAATACCGCTCGGCAAGATCGGGATTATGCGTGACCATAATGACCAGCCGATCCTCGGCGATCTTTTTGAGAATTTCCATGATCTGCACGCTGGTCTCGCTGTCCAGCGCACCGGTCGGCTCGTCTGCCAAAAGGATAGAGGGCTCGTTTACTAGGGCTCTGGCGATCGCCACCCGCTGCATCTGTCCGCCCGACATCTGCGCGGGCTTTTTGTTGAGCTGATCGCCCAGACCCACCTGCTCCAATACCTCTTTTGCCCGTCTCCGCCGTTCCGCCTTGGAAACGCCGGACAGGGTGAGCGCCAGTTCAACGTTGGAAAGCACCGTCTGGTGCGGGATCAGATTGTAGTTTTGAAAGACGAAGCCGATCGAGTGGTTGCGGTAGGCGTCCCAGTCGCGGTCGGAAAATTCACGGGTCGAGCGTCCGTTTACCGACAGATCGCCCTCGGTGTACCGATCCAGACCCCCGATGATGTTGAGCAGGGTGGTCTTGCCGCAGCCCGAGGGGCCCAGTATCGAAACAAATTCATGGTCGCGAAAGCGCAGGGAGATCCCTTTGAGCGCCCGCACAGTCTGTTCGCCGGTGAGATAATTTTTGGTAATACCTTCTAATGTCAGCACATGGCAGCCTCCTTTGCGAAACAGTTAATATTAGCATACCAGCCGCATATGAATATTTCATGAATAAACGGGAGAAAAAACAAAAACTCCCGTTATCAATATGCCCGTTTGGGCAAAAAATATCGCGCCGCATAAAGCGGCGCGATAGAGTGGTTTTTGTTTAGTGGGTCAGGAAGAACATCGCCAAAAAGAGAAGGGTGATCACATAGGTGGCGGCGTTTACCTCTTTGACCTTGCCGGTGAACAGCTTGACCGCGATATAGGAGATCAGGCCGAACGCGATGCCGTAGGAGATGTTGTAGGTGAAGGACATCATGGCAACGGTCAGGAAGGCGGGCAGCGCGATCGCGGGATCGCTCCAGTCGATGTCCTTGACGCCGCCCATCATCAGAATACCGACGTAGATGAGCGCCGCCGCATAGGCGCAGGAGGGGATCAGCGCGGCGATTGGGGAGAGGAACATCGCAAGGAAGAACAGCGCGGCGGTCGCCATGGCGGCAAGGCCGGTGCGTCCGCCCGCGGCAACGCCGGAGGAGGACTCCACATAGGTGGTAACGGTCGAGGTACCGCAGACCGAAGCGGTGCAGGTGGCGATCGCGTCGGCCAGCATCGCACGGTTCATGTTGGGAACCTCATCCTCGCCCTTTTCGTTTTTCACCAGCATATTACCGGTGCGGCAGGCGCCGTATAAAGTGCCCATGGTATCGAACATATCCACCATGCAGAATGCCAAAACGGTGGTCAGGAACGCGATCACCAGTTCGCCGACACTGTGATCGGCAAGGAAGGCGGAGAAGTCAAAGCCCTCGGTGAACACCTTGAAAAGGGAATCGCTGCCGAACTCCTTGAACGCGGTCAGCGGGTTTAAGGAAACGCCGGAGAGGAAGCCGTCATAAAAGCCCGGCACGGTGAAGCCCAGAATGTAGTAGACGCCGGTGCCGAACAAAATTCCCCAAAGGATACCGCTCTTGACGCCTTTTTTGAGGAAGACCACCATGGCAATCAGCGCGGCGACCGTGACCAGAAGCGGCATGATGGAAGCCCAGGTTGCTTTTCCCAGCAGGTTAAAGGAAGCAAGGTTGACCAGCGTGGCGTCGTCATTGACCACAAGTCCCGAATCCTGGAAGCCCAGAAATGCGATGAACAGACCGATACCGGCGGGGATCGCCTTTTTGATCGGCAGGGGGATTGCGTCAAAGATCACCTTCCGCAGACCGGTTGCCGTCAGCAGCACGAATAGGATACCGTCAAACAGAATGAATACCAGCGCGTTTGCGTAGGTAAAGCCGAAGCCGAAGCAGACGGTGTAGACGAAGAAGGCGTTGAGTCCCATACCGGCCGCCTGTGCCAGCGGCAGATTGGCAAGCAGACCGATCAGCAGGGTGCCGATCACGGCGGAGATGCCGGTGGCAATGTAGACCGCCCCGTAGGGTACGCCCAGTTCGGAGAACATACCGGGGTTTACCATCATGATGTAGGCCATCGCCATAAATGTGGTAATACCCGCTACGATTTCGGTACGCACGGTGGTGCCGCGCTCCTTGAGGTGAAACAGCTTTTCCATTTTCTCTCTCCTTCAAATTGTGTAGAATACCGCCGAACGGTTTTCTCAACAGTATTGTATCACAAGAAAAGGAAAAAGTAAACATTTTGTCGGCGTTTGGGGAAAAAGATTGCCGCAGGGCGGTCGGATTTGCGGCGTCCGGCTGCCCTGCGGCAAACATGAGGAGAGGTTCGAGCTTGACAGCCCAAAACGCTGTCAAGAGAAAGGCGTCAGGGTTGGTATTCGCTAAGGGTCAAGGTGAGATCGGCAGTCCGCCCGTTCCGGTAGATGGTGAGGGTAACGGTATCGCCGACCTCGTGGCGGTCGAGTATGCTGCGCACTTCCGCCGAGGTGGAGACCTCCTCGCCGTCCACGGCGGCAATGCAGTCGCCCGCCGTGATGCCGAGCTGCTGCGCCTCCGAGCCTGCGGCGACCGACGAGACATATACGCCGAGCCTGCTGACCCGATAGGACATGGCGGTCTGCGCGTCGGAGATATCAAGGAAGGTCAGCCCGGTATCGACCCGCCCGGTGACATAGCCGTTTTCCAATAACTCCTGCACCACCGTTTTGGCGGTGTTGACGGGAATGGCAAAGCCCAGGCCCTCAATGCCGGAGCCGGAGGACTTTGCGTTGACCACGCCTACCAGCTCGCCCGCCGCGTTAAACAGTCCGCCGCCCGAATTGCCGGGGTTGATGGCGGTATCGGTCTGGAGAAGCTGCATATTCTCGCCCTCTACCGTGATGGTGCGGT
>CANQKG010000030.1 GCA_947624425.1 uncultured Clostridia bacterium
GAGCCGTATAAGGGGGATATTCCCACCCGGACAAACGGCTCGCTGGTCGCGTTTGAAACGGGAACGGCAGTGCCTTACGGCCTATTCAACGCACAGGAGCGGGGCGCGCTTTTCATCGGCCCGTCCACCCCGGTGTATGAGGGCATGGTGGTGGGAAGCTCCCCCAAATCGGAGGACATCAACGTCAATGTCTGTAAGAAAAAGCACCTGACCAATACCCGCGCTTCCGGCTCGGATGAAGCGCTGCGGCTCACCCCTTACCGCCGCATGAGCCTCGAGGAGTGCATCGAGTTTCTGGCGGAGGATGAAATTCTGGAGGTCACGCCGAAAAATTACCGGATCCGCAAGCAGATCCTTGATAATGTGCAGCGGGCAAAGCAGCGCGCCGCAAAGAAATAGCAAAAAAGCCATCAGTAACGGAAAAATTTATAATCCGTCACGGAGGCGGACATGTGCCGCCGCAGTGACACCTTGAGAGAAAACCGGCGCAGGCGGTGTCAGAATTGGCACAAGCCAAGCCGGTTTTCGATGAAAAGGGGGAATCGGGGGAAAAACACAGAGCAAGGCGAGAAAAATGAGCCGCAGCGATTTTGTTTGTCCCTCGAAGCGTCTCGGCTTTGCCGAGACGCTCAGCCCGAAGCCAAACGGCTTCGGGCTTTTTGCTGCATTTTTTGCTGCATATTTACTACATACCGGCATAGCGGTGAACGATCTCGTTCATTTTGTCCATCTTGTTTTCCATGTCCTCCACCAGCTTGAGCTGGGTGCGGGCACGGTCGAGGTTCTGCCGCGGGCGGGTGGTTTTGAAATAGACGTCGCCGTTGAGATAATCGGTCAGAAAACGAATGCCGCATTCCAGCGTCAGCAGCTTGGCGGAAAAGGCCAGGTTATCGACCTCGCCTTTTGTCAGCGAGTGCCTCACCTCCTTGAGGAAGCCTTTTGTATAGCCGTCAAACAGGCTGATATCCATATAGACCTTGGAGGGATCCGGCTCGTCCTCGGCGGCAGAGGAGGCGCCGAACCGGATGCTGTCCCCGAAATCGTACAGTACGCTGCCCTGCATAACGGTGTCGAGATCGATGACGCAGATACCTTCTCCGGTTTTGTTGTCGATCATCACATTGTTGAGTTTGGTGTCGTTGTGGGTGACCCGCCTGGGGATGTCGCCGCTTGCGATCAGGTCAAGCACCACGCTGCAATCCGCCTTCCGCGCCCGCACGAATTCGATTTCCTTTTTGATCGAAGCGGCACGCTTTTTGGGGTCGGCGGCGATTGCCGCTTCCAGATCCTCATACCGCTTAACGGTGTCATGGAAGCGGGGAATGGTGTCGTAGAGCTTATCGACCGGGAAATCGGCAAGCATATTCTGGAATTTGCCGAACGCCTTACCCACCTTGAAAAACAGCTCGGGGGAGGTGATGGTCTCGTAGCAGGTCGCATCGTCAATAAAGGCATAAGCCCGCCAGAAGGAGCCGGTTTTGTCTTCGTAGTACAACGCGCCGTCTTGGGTCAGGATCGGGCTGAGCGTTTCCCGCATCGGATCGCCGCCCGCCTCGGTAATCTTCGCCTTGAGGAAGCGGGTCACTTCGTTGACATTGGACATGACCTGATCCGGATGCTTGAACACATTGGTGTTGATGACCTGAAGAATGTAGCGAATAGGATGATTGGTCCTGGTTTTGAAGTAAACGGCAAAGGTGCCGTTGATGTGTCCGTTGCCGAACCGCTCGATAAAGATAAATTCGCCCTGAAATCTGAATTGACGCACAATATTTTGTATGATCGAGGTCATATCAGCTTTCTCCTTTCGCCCAGAGATTTTCGGGATACTCTCCCTTCTCGGTCATTTCGGCGATCGCGGCCATAACGCCCGGCTTGTCGTCGAGATAGGTCACGCCGTGCCATTTTGCATCGGTGGAAAGCACCGTCACCACGGCTTTTTTGCGCTCGATCAGATCCTGTACCGCAAAGGGGAGATAAAATTCCGCTTTTTCCAGTGTATTCGCATGGCTTGCGAAAAATTCTCTGACCTGCTCTTCCAGCATGGAAAGGAAAGAGGGGGTAAAGCCCCAGCAGTTCATCGAGGCGATGCTCTCCTCGTCTAAATCATGCCACGCATTGTCCTCATAATACTGGATCTGACCGTCGTTTTTCTGGATCTTTGTCCGCTCCACCGCCTTGGTCAGGCAGCCGTCCGGCGTGGTTTCGCAGATCCCGCGGGAGACGCTGCCGTTTTCGGTCAGGGTGTTTTTCAGGCGGAAGCCCACCATGCAGTAAGGATAGGGCGGGTTTTCGCCGGTCTGCGCGGATAAAAAGTCTGCCAGCTTTTGAAAGGCGTCCCGTCCGTAGAAATCGTCGGCGTTGATCACGGCGAAGGCGTCGTCGATCACTCCGCGGCAGCAGTAGACCGCGTGGGCGGTGCCCCACGGCTTTTGACGGTCGGCGGGAACGGCCACAAATTCCGGCACGTCGTCCATTTTCTGGAAAGCATAGGTCACCCGCACATGAGGCTCGATCCGCTTGCCCACCGTTTCGCGGAAAAGCTCCAGATGCTCTTCCCGAATTAAGAAAACAACATGATCGAAGCCTGCTTTGATCGCGTCGTAGATCGAATAGTCAATGATAAAAGAACCGTTCGGATGGATCGGATCAAGCTGTTTTAATCCGCCGTAGCGGCTTCCCATACCGGCCGCCAGAATCAGTAAAGTCAACGGTTATACACCTCGCAATTTTGTCATGAAACAACTCAGTATATCACAGATCCGCCAAAAAGCGCAAGCCTTTTTCCCGAAGTTTCAAAAATCGACCCGAAAATTTTGCGCCGCAAGAGGATTTCTTGACTTTATCCCGCATTTGCGGTAGGATAATAAATTGAGAGTGCTATTTTGTATGTTTTGAGGAGAATGAGGATGAAACCGTATTACATCACTACCGCAATCACTTATACCTCGCGGAAGCCGCATGTCGGGAACACCTATGAGATCGTGCTCACCGACGCGCTTGCCCGTTACCATCGCATGAAGGGAGAGGACGTCTTTTTCTGCACCGGCACCGACGAGCATGGGCAGAAGATCGAGGAGATCGCCGCGCAGGAGAAGATCACGCCGAAAGAATATGTCGACCGGATTGCGGGGGATATCCGCCGGATCTGGGATACGATGAACGTTTCCTACGACTATTTCATCCGCACCACCGATGAGGCGCATGAAAAGGTGGTGCAGAAGATCTTTAAAAAGCTCTATGAGCAGGGGGACATCTATAAAGGCGCCTATGAGGGCTGGTACTGCACGCCCTGCGAGTCGTTCTGGACCGAAACGCAGCTGGTGGACGGCAAATGTCCCGACTGCGGACGGGAGGTCAAAAAAACGCGGGAGGAAGCCTATTTCTTCCGTATGAGCAAATATCAGGACAGGCTGACCGAGTATATCGAGTCCCATCCCGATTTCATCGTGCCGGAGTCCCGGAAGCGGGAAATGGTCAACAATTTCCTAAAGCCCGGTCTGCAGGACCTCTGTGTCTCCCGCAGCTCCTTCCAATGGGGCATACCGGTGGACTTCGACCCGAAGCATATCGTCTATGTCTGGATCGACGCGCTGACCAACTATATCACCGCGCTGGGCTATGATCCGGACGGCAGCAGTGAAAATTTCAAAAAATACTGGCCTGCCGACGTCCATGTGATCGGGAAGGACATCCTGCGGTTCCATACCATTTACTGGCCGATCATGCTGATGGCGCTCGACCTGCCGCTGCCGAAGCAGGTGTTCGGGCACCCGTGGATGCTGTTCGGCGCCGATAAAATGAGCAAATCCCGCGGCAATGTGCTGTATGCCGACGATCTGGCAGAGCAGTTCGGGCTGGACGGGATCCGGTACTATATGCTCAGCGAGATGCCCTTCGCGCAGGACGGCAGTATCACCTATGAAACGATCATCGAGCGGTATAATGCCGATCTTGCCAATACCCTCGGCAATCTCGTCAACCGCACCGTGTCGATGGTGCAGAAGTATTTTAGCGGTGTGATCCCCACACCGCAGGCGTATCAGCCTCTGGACGAGGAGGTGCGTACTCTCGCGATGGAAACGGTCGCCGAGGTGGATCGGCAGATGCTGACCTATCATGTGTCGGACGCATTGGGGGCGATCTTCGCACTGGCGCGCCGGAGCAATAAGTATATTGACGAAACCACACCGTGGACGCTCGCCAAAACCGAGGAAGGGAAGGCGCGGCTGCAAACGGTGCTGTATGTGCTGCTGGAGTCGATCCGGTATCTCGGCGTACTGCTGACCCCCTTTATGCCACAGTCTGCCGCCGCGATTTTGGAGCAGATCGGCAGTGCGGACGCTTCCTATGCGTCGCTGTCCGCTTTCGGCGGGATCCGGTCGGGAGAGCGGGTCGGAACACCTGTACCGCTGTTCTCCAGGATCGACGAAAAGGAGAAAATGAAAGAGATCGAGGCCGCCATGGCAAAGCCGGAGGAAAAGCCGGAAGGGATCGCCTCTATCACGATCGACGATTTTGCCAAGGTGGAGCTGACCGTGGCAAAAGTGACCGCCTGTGAAAAGGTCAAGAAGTCCAAAAAGCTGCTTTGCCTCCAGCTGGACGACGGGCAGGGCGGCCGTCAGGTGGTATCCGGCATCTCTACATGGTATGCGCCGGAGGAGCTGATTGGGAAAAAGGTCGTGCTGGTTTCCAATCTTGCGCCCGCAAAGCTCTGCGGTGTGGAGAGCAACGGCATGATCCTTGCCGCCGACTGTCCGAACGGGGACGTCCGCGTCATCTTTGTGGACGATGAAATCCCGCAGGGCAGTAAAATTCGGTAACGGCGATGGGCTTGACCGGTATCTTTGATTCCCACGCCCACTATGACAGCGCGGACTTTGACCCGGATCGGGAGGCGCTGCTTGGCAGTCTGCCGGAAAAGGGCGTCTGCGGGATTATCAACGCGGGCTGTACGCTGGAAGCGTCCCGGATCGGGCTTTCCTATGCCGAGCGTTTTGATTATATCTATGCCGCCGTCGGGATTCATCCGGGCGAGCTGGATACCCTCACGCCGGACTATCTCACGAAGCTTCGCGCACTGGCGGCACACCCGAAATGCGTGGCAATCGGTGAGATCGGGCTTGACTACCATTGGGAGCCGTGTGATAAGGAAAAACAGCAACAGGTGTTTTCCGCACAGATGGCGCTGGCGGCAGAACTGAAACTGCCGGTCATCATTCATGCGCGGGACGCGATTGCCGATACCCTTGCCGTCCTGCGGGCGTTCCCGCAGGTGACCGGCGTGGTTCACTGCTTTTCGGGGAGCGCGGAAACGGCAAAGGAGCTTTTGCAGATGGGGTATGCCATCGGCTTTACCGGCGCCGTGACCTTCCCGAACGCCAAAAAGGCGCGGCGTGCGGCGGCGGCCGTACCCCTTTCCCGCCTGCTGCTGGAAACCGATGCGCCCTATATGGCGCCGGTACCCTATCGCGGCAAGCGGTGTGATTCGTCCATGATCGCGGCGTCGGCGGCTGTTCTGGCGGAGCTGCACGGCTGCACCCCGCAGGCATTGGTCGATGCGGCAAGGGAGAACACCTGCCGCCTGTTTCAGATAAAGGAGTGTTAGAATGGCATTTGATCCGAACGGATATTTGAAAGAATTATGCGGATGCTATCAGGAAAGCGGTTCGTTTTCCCCTGAGACTTATCAAAAATACAAAGTGCTGCGCGGACTGCGGAACGAGGACGGCACCGGCGTTCCGGTCGGGCTTACCTCGATCTGTAACGTCCACGGCTATCTCATCAACGAGGGCGAGAAGGAGCCGATCGAGGGTGAGTTGAGCTATCGCGGCGTGGATATCCGCGATCTGGTGGCAGGCTGCGTGGCGGAGCGGCGGTTCGGCTTTGAGGAAACGGCCTATCTTCTTCTGTTCGGGCGGCTCCCCGATCAAAACGAATTGTCCCGTTTTCGGGAACTATTGGGCTACTATCGCGCCCTGCCTGATTTTTTCGTGGACAACATGATGGTAAAGGCGCCGTCTGCCAATGTGATGAATAAAATGGCGCGTGCCATTTTGGCGCTTTATTCTTTTGATAAAGAGGATCCGGAGGATCAGTCGCTGGAGGCGGAGATCCGCAAGGCGGTACAGATGATCGCCCGCCTGCCGGTTATCATGGTGAGCGCCTATCAGGTCAAGCGGCGGTATTTTGACAATGAAAGCATGTTTTTCCACCCGATCCGTCCCGAGGAAAGCACGGCGGAGCATATCCTCTCCACTCTCCGTGCCGACCGGCAGTTCACTGAGGAGGAGGCAAGGCTGCTTGATATCTGCCTGATGCTCCATGCGGAGCATGGCGGCGGCAATAATTCCACCTTTGCCTGCCGGGTGCTGTCCTCGGTGGCGACCGATTCCTATTCCGCCTATGCCGCGGCAGTCGGCTCGCTCAAAGGGCGGCGGCACGGCGGCGCGAATATCAAGGTGGCCGAGATGATCACCGCGATCGAAGAGAATGTGAAGGACTGGTCGAATGAGGACGAGGTCGCCGCATTTTTGACAAAGCTTGTCCGAAAGGAAGCGGGCGACCGCACCGGGCTGATCTACGGTATGGGTCACGCGGTCTACACCAAATCCGATCCCCGCGCCGTGCTGCTCAAAGAAAATGCGTGGAAGCTGGCAGAGGGGACGGAGTACGAGCCGGTGTTCCGGCTGCTCCAGTCGGTCGAACGGCTGACGCCGCAGGTATTACAGCAGGAAAAGGGAGGAAGCAAAACGGTCTGTGCCAATGTGGATCTTTACTCCGGGCTGGTTTACCGGATGCTGGGCATTCCGCAGGATCTGCTGACGCCGCTGTTTGCCGTATCCCGTATGCCCGGTTGGTGCGCACATCGGATCGAGGAGCTGACCACCGGCGGGAAAATCATCCGTCCGGCTTATAAATCGGTTGCCGCTCATACGGCCTATGTTCCGCTTGCAAAGCGGTAATTCTATCGGGAAAGAGGTATCATCATGCAGCATTCATCATCTTCTGCTTCGGAGCAGATGTCCGTCAAGGTAAATCAGTCGCAGCCGCTGTTTTTCACGGCGCTGACGGTTTTCTTCCTGGGATTTCTTGCGGCGGTTCCGCTGCGGGTCTATCTGCTGATGACCGCAGTGGACGCCGAAACGGGATTTTATATCTCGGGGGAGCTTCTTGTCACCGTTTTTCAGATTGTCATGCCGGTACTGGCGCTGCTGCTGTTTTTCCTGCCTTTCTTTCAGCGGCGGGTCAATCCGTTTGCCACATCGGGGAAAAGCGGCGCTCTGCCCGGTATCGGTTTGTTGACGGCGGGGCTTTTGATCACCTATTCTTCGGTGTTTGAACTGATCGGCGGCGCGATGCAGCCTTTCCCTCTGGTCTGTGACGGCTTGGGGGTACTGTCCGGGTTCTTGCTGATCGTCACGGGGCTCAGAATGTTTATGCGCGGCTTCTTTCAGAAAAGGTCGGGTCTTTATCTTCTGATAATACCGGTCTGGAGCTGCCTCCGTTTGCTGGAGGAATTTCTGAATTACCGCACCGTTTCCGGCATTTCGGAACGGGTGCTTGACATTGTCACCTCCTGCGGCGGCGCTTTGACTTTGTTTTTCCTGGTGGCGCTGCTCTGCGGCGCCAACAGCGCGGGCTTTCACCGGCTGCTGGTCTCTTCCGCTTCCATTACCGCACTGTTCGGCGCGGTGGCAAATTTGCCTCGGCTGCTTATTTATCTGCTTGGCACTTCGGATCTGCAGCAGGTGATCTCGGCGCCGCATATCATCAATATCGGACTTGCTTTCCTGTCTGTCCTTCTTTTGATCTGGTGCCTTACCGTTCCGGATCGGGAGCAGGTAACGGTTTACCGCCCGCAGGGGGATAACGGCGAGGTGACGCTTGATTACGGCGCGGCGGAGGAAGAAATTTTCCCCGAGGAGCCTGCCGCTCCTGCCGATGAGCCAAAACCTCCGGTCGCTCCGGAGCCTTCGGTCAATGTGGATTCCATTTTGCAGGAGATCTCGGCAGCGGCGCCGTCCGGCATCGAGCCGGAGAGTGAGCCGATGGCATGGGAAGCTCCCAAACCGTCCAAGCCCGCCGCTCCGCCCGAACCGCAGGTGAATGCGAACGGCTATACCGTTTTGCCTACTTTGGCGGATCTGGATTCCGATGATAAAATCGACTGGGACTTGACAAAAAGAGATCAATGAGTTATCATAATATTGTCATTGATAAGATCTGTTTCAGGGCGGAGTGAAATTCTCCACCGGCGGTGATGCGGCGTTGACCGCGAGTCCGCGAGCCATACGGCTGATCCGGTGTGAATCCGGAACCGACGGTATAGTCCGGATGGAAGAAGCAGCAAAATGCCGAATCTTATGACCGCCCGCAGATTTTGCGGGCGGTTTTTCTTTCCTGCGGATTTTAGAAAATGGCAAAAATTTTGGAGGTGTTTTTTGTGAACAGTCAAAAATCCGCAAATCGTCCGCCCATGATCCGTGTGCTGGTCGTGACCGCCATGATGTCGGCAGTTGCAACGGTGCTGATGTTTTTGGAGTTCCCGGTGCCGCTGGTACCGAGCTTTATCAAAATGGATCTGTCCGAGCTGCCCGCTCTGCTCACCGCATTTCTGTTCGGACCGCTGCCGGGCGTTGCCGTCTGCCTTGTGAAAAATCTTATCAATCTTTTCACCACCTATTCGGGTGGGGTAGGGGAGCTTGCCAATTTCCTGCTTGGCGTATGTTTCGTGCTGCCCGCAGGCTGGATCTACCGCGTCCGGCAGTCCCGCGGCGGCGCACTGCTGGGTGCGCTGGCAGGCGCGGCGGCGATGGCTCTCATCAGCGTGCCGATCAACTATTTTGTGGTCTATCCCGCTTATACCCTCATCATGCCGATGGAGGCGATCCTCGGTATGTATCAGGCGATCAATCCTCACGCCGATACCCTGCTCAAATGCCTTGTGATGTTCAATATGCCCTTTACCCTTGTCAAGGCGCTCATCAGCGTGGCGGTCACCTTTTTGATTTATAAGCCGATCTCTCCTATTTTGAAAGGAAAACGGGTATAACCGGTTCCGCCTTCCGATCCCAAAAGAATCGGAAGGCGGATTTTTCTTGTCAGCAGCGTAAAAATATGGTATACTGTTACCCATACCGGTGTTGTATGACTGCTAAGGGGTTGAAAAACCATGCTTTCTCGTAAACGGGCACGAATCTGTTTCACTGCGATTTTTGCCGCGGTCTTTGTTTTTACGACGTCATGCAGCAATGTTTCCCACCCTGCTTCCTATCGGGAAATCGGGTGTCCTGCCGGTACGGTTTATTCTGCGGAAAGAGCCAGATGCGCGTGGGATATGACCATATTTGACAATAGGCTGTATGTCGGGTCGGGGGATTATGACAGGAATGTCGGTTCTGTTGCGGTTTTGTCCTGCGCGCTGGATGATATTGGAAACTGGCAGCAGGAGGAATCTCTTCCGGATGAGGAGATCAATCGTTTTCTTCTGTTGGACGGAACACTGACGATACCCGGTACCGATCCGGTCGGTGAGCCGGACACAGGCACTTATTATCAGCTTGTGGATTCCGAGTGGGTGACCAAATCGGGGATTTTGGACGGGCAGCACAATTTTGATCTGATCCGGTATGACGGTATGCTCTTTGCGGGGATCGGCGCAGATCGCGGAAAAACATCGGTTATTTGCTCAAAGGACGGAGAACATTTTGAGCGGCTGCCGATGGTAAAAGACGGCAATCCGATTTCCACAGCAGACGGAGAATGTATCCGCACGCATGATTTTTTTCTTCAAAATGACACACTCTATGCAACGCTGTGGTATGAGAATCTTGTGACAGACAAGCTGACCTTTGATTTGTACCGGTATGAGAATGGGGCGTTTGTGTTTCACAGCGATTGGCTCAGCCAGATCGGCGCAAAGGAGTTGTGGAACGTGCCGGTCGGTGCGAAAGTGAATTTTGCGGACAAAGTCTTTTTTACGACCGGATACCTGTTTAGCACCTCCGATATGAGTGAATTGACGCCCATTGTTTTCCCGAAGGAAGCCGTGGTTTATGATCTGCTGGTGGATGACAACACGCTGTATGTGCTGACCGCGACGGAAACGGAAGAGGGGTATCAGACGGTAATCTATCAGAATACCACGGGAGAGCCGGACGAATTTCGGGAACTGATATACTTTGACTATGAACTGCCGCCGATGTCGTTTGCCTGTACTGCGGAGCACTTTTATATCGGGACAGGCGATTTTCAAAATGCAAATGAGAAAAACGGTACAATACTGGAAGTAGAAAGGTAACCGGACATGTTGAGGCAATATTTCAGAAGCGTGGGCTACGGCTTACTATATTTTCTCATGATCCTTGTGATTGCTCCGCTTTTCGGAATCGTCACAATATCCCTGGCAAATGCGGTGGGCGGCGAGACGACCCCGATGGGTATGGCTTTTGTTTTGGGCATACCGGTATTGGCAGCCTGGTATTTGGCATACCGAAACCGGCTTGAGAAAGAAGCCATAGCATATCGTTATTTTCACACACGCCGGGAGAACACATGGGTGTGGATTCTTAAAATGCCGGAGTGGCGTATCGAGCTGTTTGCCTGTTTGACGCTCATTCTGCCCGTGGCAATCAATATAGCATTCATAGGGCATGACAGCCCGCTGGGAGAAAAAATTTTTTCCATCTTTTTTATACTGATACTGGCAGGCATTCTTTTTGCTGTGATGAATACGCTGTGCTGGGTATTGGTGTGTTGGAAATGGAAACGAATGGAGCATAAAGTAAAACAAAAGAACAAAACGCCGGCAGAGTAAGACAATTAGGTGTCATCAATGCCTATGGTTTATAAGGAAAGTATGAAAGGACGGATCAGTTTTGAAAGACAGTTATGAAAGCCCCTTTTCCACGCGGTACGCCGACAAGGAGATGCAGTATCTCTTTTCGCCGGATAAGAAATTTTCCACCTTCCGCCGGCTTTGGCTTGCGTTGGCACGCGCCGAAAAAAAGCTAGGCCTGCCGATCACCGAAGAACAGCTCGCCGAGCTGGCGGCGCATCTGGACGATATCAACTACGATGTTGCCGAGGCGCGGGAAAAGGAAGTGCGGCATGATGTGATGGCGCACGTCTATGCTTTCGGTGTGCAGTGCCCTTCCGCTAAGGGGATCATTCATTGGGGCGCCACCTCCTGCTATGTCGGGGACAATACCGACGTCATCATCATGCGCGACGCATTGCAGCTGGTGCGCCGGAAGCTTATCAATGTACTGGACAAGCTGGCAGGCTTTGCCGAGAAATATAAGGCGATGCCGGCGCTTGCCTATACCCACCTTCAGCCCGCACAGCCCACCACGGTCGGCAAACGCGCCACCCTCTGGATGAATGAGCTGCTGATGGATCTGGAGGAGGTGGAGTACCGGATCGGCAAATTGCAGCTGCTTGGCTCCAAAGGCACTACCGGCACCCAGGCGAGCTTTATGGAACTGTTCGACGGCGATACCGAAAAGGTCAAGGAATGCGAGCGGCTGATTGCCGAGGAAATGGGCTTTTCCTCGG
>CANQKG010000031.1 GCA_947624425.1 uncultured Clostridia bacterium
GCGGCAAAGCCCAAACGCGCGCCGTAGCCCGCGCCCGCGCTCTGCGCCGCGTCCCGCACCGGCGGCTGTCCGAACCAGAGGGTGAAAAAGCGCTGCGGCAGAAGCAGAAAGACAATACCGCCCGCCAGCGCATGGACAAGCAAAGACGGCAGTTCCGCCGGGAAGGACAGCACGGCGCCGCCGCAAAATGCGGTCAACAGCAAAACCGCAACGCCGGCGAACCGTCCGATCGGGAAAAACAGCCCCGCCGCGGCAAGCGCCGCCGCGATGACCGAATAGGATAAGGCAAGCTCACTGTTCCGCAGGGTCAGCACCGCCGCCGCCGCGATCGCAGCCGCCGCGCCCGCCGCCATCCCCCGCCGATAGGAAAGGGAAAGCACAAACGCCACCCACAGAATCACCGCCGGCCGGAAGGCCGAAAACTCCACCGCCGAGGCCGCCAGCAGCAAAAGCAGCAGCGCCACCGCCGCGCTCACCTGCTCGGGCAGGGTAAACTGCGGCAGGCTCCGCCCGGAAGAAACGGCGTCCCACGCGATGCGGCAGAAATAAGTAATCCCGGCGCAAATCACCGCCTGAAACAAGTAGATGAGCGCCGCGCCCGGCGTCCGCCAGATCAGAAAAGAAGCCAGCAGCCCGCCGCCCGCCATCCCGACGGCGGAGGACAGCACCGGCAGATACGGCGGCTCACGGCGCGGCTCCACCGGCCGGGTCATCACCCGCAAAAGCACACAGAGCGCCAGCCCGATCAGATAGGCAAGGTTGTCCCCCACCGTGCCGAACAAAAGGTACCCCGCCAGTCCGCCGAAAAAGGCGGCGTAAAGCAGACTGCCGGTAAACAGGGCGGCAAAGGCGATCCCGAACGGCGCGGCGTTTCCCAATACGCCGGCTCCCGCCAGCAAAACGCCGATGCAAAACACCGGGAGGCAGAGGGTGAGCCGGGCGCGATCGGCGGCATGTGCGGGCGAAGCGTCAAACAGTTGTTTCATCTGGTTTTTTCTTCCTTTCTTTTTCCCGTCCTGTCGGTACAGGGTTTTCCACATTCCATTGTAGAAAACCTGTTGAAAATTTCCTGTCGGAAGTGGTGAGAAAAGCCGCTGTTTTTTTGTCGGCTTTCCCACTCCCTACCCGAAATCGGAAGAAAATTGCCGTCTGACCACAAAATTTTTTGATTTCCACTTCCCAAACCACTATATTTATGATATACTGGTGTTTATGTGAACCTTTTGATATTGTCATGACAAAGGAGCCGTTTGTTGTGGAAAAATATATTGTACGCGGTGGAAAACCTCTGCACGGCACGGTGCAGATCAGCGGCGCCAAGAATGCCGCAAGCGCAATCATTCCCGCAGTCATTCTGTCGGACGAGCCCTGTGTTCTTGAAAATGTCCCGCAGATCAGCGATATGTCCAAGCTATTCCGCATCCTGACCGAGCTGGGCGCGGTGATCGAGCCTTTGGGCGACCGCTCCTACCGGATCGATCCCCGTCCCGTCCATTTCAGCGTGGTGCCTGCCGAGATCGCCGGGCTGTTCCGCGCTTCCTACTACCTGCTCGGCGTGCTGCTGGGCAGGTTCCACCAGGCAAGGGTCGCCATGCCGGGCGGATGCAATTTCGGCACCCGTCCCATCGACCAGCACCTCAAGGGCTTTCGGATCCTCGGCGCAGACTGCTTTGCAAACGCCGAGGTGATCGAAGTAAAGGCAGACGAGCTTTTGGGCGGGCAGGTATCGCTCGACGTGGTATCGGTCGGCGCGACCATCAACATCATGCTGGCGGCGGTCAAGGCAAAGGGCGTGACGGTGATCGAAAACGCCGCGAGAGAGCCGCACATCGTCGATCTTGCAAACTTCCTCAACACCATGGGCGCCGACATCATGGGCGCCGGCACCAATACCATCAAGATCAGGGGCGTATCTTCCCTCCACGGCGCGCAGTATTCGGTGATCCCCGACCAGATTGAAGCGGGCACCTACATGGCTATGGCGGCGGCCACCCGCGGCGACGTGATGATTAAAGGCGTGATCCCGAAGCATCTGGAGTCGATCATCCACGCCATGCGCGCGGCGGGTGCTGTGGTGGACGAATTTGACGACGCGGTGCGGGTCACAACGCCGAACGGACTTCACGCCACCAATGTGACCACCCGTCCCCACCCCGGTTTCCCGACCGATATGCAGCCCCAGATCGTGGCGATGCTCGCCACCGCAAACGGCACCAGCATCGTGACCGAGGGCGTTTGGGAAAACCGGTATCAGTATATCGACCAACTGCGGCATACCGGAGTGGAAATTTCGGTAGACGGGCGCGTTGCCGTCATAGAAGGAAAGGGCGTATTGCAGCCTGCCAAGGTGCGGGCGACCGACCTGCGGGCAGGCGCCGCCATGCTGATCGCCGCGCTTGCGGCAGACGGCGAAAGCGAGATCCGCAACTGCATCTTTGTGGAGCGGGGATACGAAAATATTGTGGAACGGCTCACGGCGCTGGGCGCTGACATTGAAAAGGTCTATACGCCGGGCTGATCCGGCATTCCGATATTACACACAAGCAGGAGGAAATTCATGAAACGGGCAGGCGGCATTTTACTCCATATCACCTCGCTTCCCTCTCCCTACGGCGTAGGCACGATGGGCGAGGCGGCATACCGGTTTATCGACTTTCTGCGGAAAGCGGGACAGCAGTACTGGCAGATCCTCCCGACAGGACCTACCGGCTACGGCGATTCACCCTATCAGTCCTACTCCACCTTTGCGGGAAATCCCTACTTCCTCGATCTCGATCTGTTAAAGGAAGCGGGCGTTCTGACCGCCGCCGAGGTGCAGGAGCAGGAGCACCGGTACCATCACCCGGAGCAGGTCGATTTTCACTGGCTCTATGAAACGCGCTTTGCGCTGTTTCGCAAGGGCTACGACCGCTGCAAGCGGGACTATCGGGAACGGCTGACCGCCTTTGCCGCCGATCAGGGCTGGGTAAAGGATTACGGGCTTTACATGGCGCTCAAACAAAAATTCGGCGGCGGCTCCTGGCAGGACTGGCCGAACGAGCTGCGCACCCGCAAAAAGAGCGCGCTGCAGGCGGCGGAGCAGGAGCTTGCCGACGAGATCGGCTACTGGGTCTTTTTGCAGTATCTGTTTGAGGAGCAATGGCAAACACTGCGCCGGTACGCAAACGAAAGCGGCGTGCGGCTGATCGGAGATATTCCGATCTATGTGGCGGCGGACTCCGCCGACGTCTGGGCAAACCAGAAGGTATTCCAACTGGATCGGGAGGGACGGCCGAAAAAGATAGCGGGCTGTCCGCCCGACGGCTTTTCCCCCACCGGACAGCTTTGGGGCAACCCGGTGTACGACTGGGCTTATCTCGAAAAACAGGATTACCGCTGGTGGCTCGACCGGCTGGCAGTCTGCGGCAGCCGGTATGATGTGGTGCGGATTGACCATTTTAGAGGCTTTGCCTCCTACTACGCCGTTCCCTACGGCGAAGAAACCGCCGAGAACGGCGAATGGCTGGAGGGTCCCGGCATGAAGCTGTTTTCGAAGGTCAAGGAAACGCTTCCCCAAATGGACATCATCGCGGAGGACCTTGGCTTTTTGACGCCGGAGGTCTATCAGCTGCTGGAGGACAGCGGCTATCCCGGCATGAAGATACTGGAGTTTGCGTTTGACTCCAGCGAGCAGAGCGATTACCTCCCCCACAACTACCCCCGCAAGGCGGTGGTCTATCCCGGCACTCATGACAACGACACGGCGGCAGGCTGGTGCGAAACGGCGAACTATCACGACAAGCAGTTTGCCTGCGAATACTTCGGCTGTGCGCCGAAGGATCTGCCGTGGGGCTTTGTCCGCGCTGCGCTTTTGTCGGTGGCGGATCTGGCGATCGTCCAGATGCAGGATTATCTGGGACTGCCCTCCTCCGCCCGTATGAACACGCCCGCCACCTTCGGGAACAACTGGGTTTGGCGGATGCGGGAAGGCGCGCTGACCAGCGAGCTGATCGACAAGATCGCCCGGCTCACCTGGATGACCGGCCGCTGGCCTTCCGAATGACCCTTTTGCCCTGCTTTTGGAGCAGGGCAATTTTTTTGCAGGGAGTATAGCTTGCCACTTGCAAAAAAATTCCAACCGTGCTATACTAAAAGGTACCAATAAACTAGTAAAGGAGCGAATTGCGATGGCTTCTATGGAAATCACCGTACAAAAAACGACGCAGCCGAAGGCAAAACCGCAGGACGAAAGCAAGCTGCAATTCGGCGTGGACTTCACCGACCATATGTTCCTGATGGAATATGAGGTGGGAAAGGGCTGGTTTGATCCCAGGATCGTTCCCTATGGCCCCATTTCCATGAGCCCTGCCTGCACCTGTCTCCATTACGGGCAGGAGACCTTCGAGGGGATGAAGGCATATCGCGATCCCGACGGTCGGATCATGCTGTTCCGTCCGGAGGAAAACTTCCGCCGGCTCAATCAGTCGAATCAGCGGCTTTGTATCCCCGAGATCGACGAGGCGTTCGCGCTGGAGGCGCTCACCAAGCTGGTCGAGCTGGACCGTGACTGGGTCCCCTCTCTCCCCGGCACCTCGCTGTATATCCGTCCGTTTTGCATCGGTACCGAGCCGTCGCTCGGCGCACACACCTCGACCCACTATCTCTTTGCCATCATCATGTGTCCGGTCGGCGCGTACTATCCGGGCGGGCTGGAGCCGGTTAAAATTTATGTGGAAACGCAGTATGTCCGTGCCGTCCGCGGCGGCACCGGCTTTGCCAAGACGGGCGGCAACTACGCCGCTTCCCTCCGCGCACAGGACGACGCCGCCGAGGAAGGGTACTCTCAGGTACTCTGGCTGGACGGCGTGGAACGGAAGTACATTGAAGAAGTGGGCGCGATGAATGTCTTTTTCGTGATCGGGGACGAGATCGTCACGCCGCAGCTGCGGGGCAGCATTCTGCCCGGCATCACCCGCAAATCCTCGATCGAGCTGCTCAAAAGCTGGGGCTATCAGGTGTCCGAGCGGCTCCTTTCGGTGGACGAGGTCATCGAGTCCCACGCCTCCGGCAAGCTGACCGAAATGTTCGGCACCGGCACGGCGGCGGTCATCTCTCCGGTCGGCGAGCTGAAATACGGCGACCATGTTATGACCATCGGCGGCGGCAAGATCGGGCCGATCTCGCAGCGGCTGTACGACACCATGACCGGAATCCAGACCGGCAGGCTGCCCGATCCGTTCGGCTGGACCCGTCACATCGACTGATAAAGGAGGGGTGAGCTTGGACAGCTTTACCGAGCAGCTGGTCAAAAAAACACCGACCACTGCGGATCATCTGAAGCAGGCAGGCTCGATCGCGCTGGGCGTGCTGATCTTTCTGGTGATGATCCGGCTGGGCTTTGTGTTTCGGCTGTTTACCGTCATCTTTGTGGCGATCGGGCTGGGAGCGGTCTGGCTGGGCTGGTACCTGTCGCGTGAGGTGAACGTTGAGTACGAATACATCTTCGTCAACGGCGACCTCGACATCGACAAGATCGTGGCACAGCGGCGGAGAAAGCGGCTGATCTCCATCAAGGCAAACCAGATCGAGCAGCTGCATCCCTACGACCCGCAGAAGGACAACGCGATCAGCGCCGAGGTGCGGGTGGTGGCAGCCGCCTCGCTGAAAGAGGAAGGCGCCTATACCGCCGTGTTCACCCACAAAAAATACGGGCGGTGCGTGCTGTTCTTCACACCGGAGGAAAAACTGCTGACCATGATGCAGCCCTTCCTGCCGAGAGAGCTGCGCAACAACCAAATATAGAAAACAGGGGGGCATCCGTAAAGCGGTACCCCCCCCCGCTTATTTTAGAAAGGGGAAACGCCAAAGCGCTTCCACTGAGCGTGTCGATCAAGTCGACACGCTTCGAGGGACAAACGCAATCACTGCGGCTCGTTTTACTCGCCTTGCTCTGCGTTTTTCCCCCGATACCCCCTTTTCGTCAAAAACCGGTTTGGCTTAGCGCCAATTCTGACGCCGCCTGCACCGGTTTTCTCTAGGGGTGTCACTGCGGCGGCACATGTCCGCCTTCGTGACGGATTAAAAATATTTCCGTTACGAATTGCTTTTTCGATAGGCTGAGGGGAAACGCAAAAGCGCTTCCCCCTTTTTGATACATATCGTGCATCAGAAATGTGCGAAGCATACCCCATCTCTCAACCCCGCTTTCTCAGACAAGCAAAAAAGCGAGCCGGAAGGAGGCTGAAAGATGATACCGCAAACCATAGGGCGTGAATTTGACATAGGAAAAGTCGCGCCGGTGCAATGCGTTAAGAACGACCCGCTGACAGATCTGGAAATAAAGGGACATTGTTTTTTGCTGTTGATGATCCATGAGGGCAGCGCATATTTTCAGGCAGGCGACATGGCTTTTGAAGCCATCGGACCGTGCTTTGTTTGCTTTGACGAAAGGAAGCAGCCAAAGCTGATCAAAAAGCGCGGGCTTAGATGTGACGCCATTTACTTTCATCCGACATTTCTCAATATCAACATGACTTTTGAACGGGTACACGGCGGCAATTATAAGCAGTTGGCGCTGACCCATGATCTGTTTCTGCTGAAACCGTTTACCGATGAAAAACGATATGTGTTTCCTTTGTTTGAGGAATACACGGACAGCATAAACGGATTATTTGCCGGATTGGAAAAAGAACTCTCGGAGCAGCGTGACTGGTATTGGTCCTGCAGAAGTCGTTCGTTTTTTATGGAGATCATCCTGATGCTGGAAAAGGCATACGGGATCATCGGGCAAAACGGTTTTAGCATACCGGAAAACATAATTCAAAACCCGCATCTGAAAAATGCGGTGATTTACATCGAGAGCCACTATCACAAAGCGATTACATTGAAGGACATCACCAAAGCAGCGTCCCTAAGCCATTCCTCCCTGACACAGCTGTTCAAAAAAGAGCTGGACACAACGCCCGTAGAATACCTGTGGCAGTACAGAATAAGGGTTGCAAAAAAGCATTTGGAGTTCACAAGCCTTCCCATAAAGGATATATCTGCGCGATGCGGTTTCAAAACAGTGCAGCATTTCAGCCGGAAATTCGAGGCGTATACAGGCTATACGCCATCCAAATTCAGAGATATGACGGTCGCTCGCAGAAAGGCTGCTTTTGCGGGAGCATGATTGCGTGTCGAAAATAATCTGTCATTCAGGACTTGTTATCTGTCATTCACCGATTGCCGCATACTGCTTGCCTGTTCGGCTTTTCCCATATTATAATGGATAGGGCGGAGGATTTCGGCGGAAAAACAAAGCGAACATGGTCAAGGAAGGAGGAAACCCTGATGCAAAAGCGGTTGTGCAGCCTGTGCGCTGCTCTGCTTGCGGCAACGGTATTCTGCAGCTGCCAAAGCAGTCCCGAACCGAACGGGCTGGAGGCAAGCTATGACCCGGAAAGAGCATATGTCTTTACAAAGGCGGCTTCCTCCGGTTTACGGGAGATCCCGGTCGACAACACCACTCCGTATGAGGAACTGATCACCAAAGAGGTGGACGTTCACGAATTTGCGCAGGACTTTACGTCTCATTATGATATTTACGGAAGCGGTCGTATAGACGAGATCGATGCGGCATTCGGTGTAGAATGTCTGCGGGAAACGGACGCAGGCGCTTTATACAGTGTGCATAAGGTGAAACAGGGCGGTTTACTTTATATCTTCTATCAGAACTACACACCGCATCAGCCGGTGATCGACGCCCCGATCCGTCGATGGTTTTATGTGCGGGACAGACTGTCATCAGAGGATTTCAAACAATATAAGCCGTGTAAAAGCACCATGGACGATATGATGAAAACGGACATTTCGCTCCAGATTTTTAAAAATCTCTTTTTCTCCCATATCGCTGCTGAACCGGGAGCGTGGCGGAACGATTTTGTCGATATGACCGATGAGGAAATAGAACAGCGAAAACAGGAGTTAAAAGAATCGGGAGAATGGAAGCAATATAAGAAGTACTGGGACACGGCTCTCTCGATGGACTATCTCTTTGACATATGGCTCTATCTGGAAGATGGCGTCTACACATTGGGATTCGGTCATCGGGACGGGGAACTGATTTATCTGGCAAACGAACTGGAGACGGATTTCGATTTGAAAGACCCTCTGGCAGGAGGTTCCCATCCCTATGACGCCCATATCCTGGACATGGACTGGGTGAAATAACATCGTCAGCAGAATAAAACAATAAGGAGGAAACACAGATGAAAAAGCGAGGTATATGGGCTGTCTGCCTGCTCATCGGCATCATTCTGTGCGGCTGCAAGGACGTCGAAGAACAACCGGAAGCCGTGGTCAGTGAGCCGACGGTCGCCACGGTAAACGGGGTCATGAAGATCACCGTTTCCGACCCGAACAAGAAATGCAATGAGATCATTCAAACTGTCTATACCGACGAACAGCTTCTGGCGCTTTCAGATGCGCTTAAAAACGGTGATATCGACAATATCATGGAACTCAATCAAGCGTATCCGGTCGAATGTCTGCGCATATTCTTTGATAGTACAGGCATGTACAATGTCATTTATCGAAGTGAACACCATATGTTGGATGTACTGGTTTTAGAACGATCCAAACAGGGGCGTAATCCGAGAGATATTCATTGCAGTGAAAATAACCTATACCAAAATGTACGATCCTCCGAGGAACTGGACGCCATTACGGTCGGAACCACTCTGGAGCAGGTGAAGCAGTTGGATCCGGGCGGAGATTATTGGAACACAGGCAGATGGGAAACGATCAATGACTTCAATTACAGTACTCATTTCACTTCTGACGGGTATCAATTTAGGGTTTATTATAATCAAAACTCTGTGACCAAAGTTGAAAAAACAGTGATATAGCGGAGGAAAACAGCATGAAACGATATTGGATCATCGGTATGCTTATATTTGCCTTTCTGTTAGGCGGATGCGGACAATCAGAGCAGCCGGCAGAAAGTCAGCCCGAAAAGCAGACGGTAAGTGAATGGCTCATACTAGACGGCAGCAATGCGCCGGCAGTCAAATTGACCGAGGATGACAAGACGGCTGTCGATGTAATCAAAACCTATTATTCGGAAGCGGAGCTGGCTTTGATAGACGAGGCAGCCATGGATCTTGCGATCAATCAAATGAACGAAAGGTATCCGATGGAATTCGTCAAGAAGGATCGCGGTCACTATTATGCCATTTACCGCAGCAGCCAAAGCGTACTCTATTTGGAGTACACCAGCGACGGAAGAAATTATGTTCATATTCTATTTCAAAATGTGCAGCCCGCTTCCGCCTTTGACGCCCTCGAGGAGGGAAGAAGTACAGCGGCGGAAGTAAAACAGATTGACCCAAACGGGAAATATGACCGTGTCGCAAATTACCAAGGGATCTCCCTTCATGCAACGCAGGACTGCCGCTTTGTGCGTATCGTATATATAAGTGACGAGAAAAGCGGCAAATTGGAAGACTACCAGGCGACAGAGATCACAGTGAGGGATGAGTTGATTTAAGGCTGTTCATGTTGAAAAGAAGAGTATGGTTATCATGAAAAAGGTCATGTCTTTTTCTCCTGCAAAATCCCGGCAAGTCAATATGACTTGCCGGGCGTTTGTATAAATTCCGGCTTTTTCCGTATACTACCGAAAAACGGAAGGATGGGATCATATGTCGGATTTTCACACCGGTATTCTTCATATTATGGGACGGGAGATCCTCGATTCCCGCGGCACGCCGACGGTGGAGGCGGTGGTCACGCTGAAAAATGGTTTATCCGCTCGTGCCGCCGTGCCGAGCGGAGCCTCCACCGGCAGCCATGAGGCGGTCGAGCTGCGAGACGGAGAGGAAGACCGCTATTTTGGAAAAGGCGTGACCGAGGCGATCGGGAACATCAATGCCGTGATCGCTCCGGTGCTGAAAGGACTGCCGGTCAGCGACATTGCGCGGATCGACCGCCACCTGCTGGAGCTGGACGGCACCGAGGACAAATCAAAGCTCGGCGCAAACGCCATGCTGGCAGTCTCGCTTGCCTGCGCCAGAGCGGGCGCACTGCTCACCGGTCAGCCGCTTTACCGCTATCTTGGCGGCGCACGCGCCACCACCATGCCGATGCCGATGATGAATGTGCTAAACGGCGGCGCGCACGCCGACAACGCGCTTGATGTACAGGAATTTATGATCGTCCCGATCGGCGCCAAAAGCTTTGCCGAAGCCATCCGCAGCAGTGCCGAGGTCTACCACGCGCTCAAAGCCGTTTTACAGCAGGACGGGCAGGTCACTGCCGTGGGGGATGAAGGCGGCTTTGCCCCCAATCTCCGGCAGGACGGGGAGGCGCTCGATTACCTGATGACCGCCATATCCTCCGCAGGCTATCAGCCGGGGCGGGACTTTGCCTTTGCGCTGGACGCCGCCGCCTCCGAATGGCAGGCGGGAGCGGGCGGCTACCGGCTTCCCGCCGCGGGAGAGGTTTATACCAGCGACGAGCTGATCGACCGGTGGCAAAAGCTCATCGACCGGTACCCCATCTGCTCGCTGGAGGACCCGCTCGGCGAGGAGGACTGGCAAGGCTGGCAGCGGCTGACCGAACGGCTGGGCGACCGGCTCCAGCTGGTGGGAGACGACCTCTTTGTCACCAAAACCGAACGGCTGCGGCAGGGGATCGAAAGCGGCTGTGCGAACGCCGTTCTCATCAAGCCGAATCAGGTGGGGACGCTGAGCGAAACGCTGGCAGCCGTTTTGCTGGCACAGGAAAAAGGGTACCGGGTCGTACTCTCCCACCGCTCGGGCGAGACGGAGGACACCTTTTTGGCCGATCTCTCGGTGGCGACCTGCGCCGGGCAGATCAAGACCGGCGCGCCCTGCCGAGGCGAGCGCACCGCCAAATACAACCGGCTATTGCGGATCGCCTCGGTCAACTTCGGCGGGCATCTCGCCTCCCCTTTTCCCTGCTTCGATTGACAAATCCGCCCTTGGCATTATATAATGACATAGGCGGATCGGGCACAAAAAAACTGTCCTTTCACCGAAGCGCGAAAGGACGGTTTTTTGTCGGGAGGGATCAAGATGCAAAAACAAAGCGGACGGCGCCGACTGCTGATTGCAGCCGCGGCCGTTTTGGCGGTACTGCTGATTGCGGCGGCCATTTGGTTTTTCCGCCCTGACGAGCCTCCCGCGCCCGATCCCGAAGCGCCTGCGCCCGTTTCCCAAACCGAGCCGGAAGCCCTTCCCGCCAATCCGATCGACTTTGCCGCGCTCCGGGCGGAAAATCCCGAT
>CANQKG010000032.1 GCA_947624425.1 uncultured Clostridia bacterium
GCTTGCCGCAGCCGTATTCCTCGCCGCGGTCAAAATAGATCTCGGAGCAGGGTCCGCAGGGACCCGAGCCGATCTCCCAGAAGTTGTCCTCTTTCCCCATTCGGACGATCCGCTCCGGCGCGACGCCCACCTCGTTCACCCAGATATCGAACGCCTCGTCGTCCTCCTCATAGATCGAGACCCACAGCCGATCCACCGGCATTTTCAGTACCTCGGTGATGAACTCCCACGCCCAGCGGGTGGACTCCTTTTTGAAATAGTCGCCGAACGAAAAATTCCCCAGCATCTCGAAATAGGTGCCGTGCCGCGCCGTTTTCCCGACATTTTCGATGTCGGGCGTGCGGATACATTTCTGGCAGGTGGTCACCCGCTTGTTGGGAGGCGTTTCCTGCCCCAGAAAATACTTTTTCAGCGGCGCCATCCCCGCGTTGATGAGCAGCAGGCTGTTATCCCCCTGCGGCACCAGCGGATAGCTTTTGAGGCGGGTGTGACCCTTCCCCTCGAAAAAGCGGAGAAACATCTCCCGCAGATCATTCAGTCCCGTCCATTCCATTTTGATCCTCTCCTTCCTAAAAAAACGGCTCCGCCCCATACCATGGGACGAAGCGCGCTCCGTGTTACCACCCAAATTGCCCCGTGCGCCGCACGGAACCACTCTAAGACCCCCTTAACGCGGGAGATACGGCGGGGCTTATCACCCTGCGGCTCCGGGAGAGCGGCCGCACCCGCACACAGGAGCCGTTCTCATCCTCCGACCCTCTCTGTACTGCATGATCCCGACTGCGGCTTTCCGTTCTGCGCCTTTCCTCCTATTATATCCCATTTTCCGGTTTTGTCAACTCTTTTCCGCCGCCGTGATCCGCTCGGCGATCCGCCGGAAAACCGGCGCGGCGTCCTTGTTGCCGCTCTCGCTCTCCTCGCAGAGCACCGATACCACATACCGGGGAGATTCGGTGGGAAAAAAGCCCACAAACCAGCCGTTGCAAAGCTCGTTCCCGTTTTCGTCATACTGCCCCGTCTGGGCGGTGCCGGTCTTGCCGCCGACCGTCACCCGCTCGCTTCTCGCCAGCGCGTTTTCATTCTTCGCGATCGCGGCGCCCAGCGCAAGGCGGATCGTCTCCGCCTGCTTTTGCGTCAGCGCCAGCACCGGCGGCTGCCTTTCCGACGGTATAAAGCTTCCCTCGCCGTCGGTTATTCCGGCGACCAGCATCGGTATGGGCGTTTTTCCGCCGTTTACCACCGCCGACGTCATCAGCGCAAGCTGGATCGGCGTGGCGGACAGTTCCCCCTGCCCGAAGCTGAGATTGGCAAGTCCGGCGGGAGCGGGCTCCTCCTGCGGCAGCAGCCCCGCCGCCGTCTCCAGTCCCGGTGCGAGCCGAAAGCTTTTCCCAAACGACAGATCGGACGCGGTGCGCAGCAGCAGCGCGCTGCCGACCCGCTCCCCCAGCGCGATAAAATAGGGATTGCAGGACTCCCGCAGAGCGGCGGTCAGATCAAGGGCGCCGTGTCCCGCCGTCTGGTGGCAGTGGAACGCCCGGTTTTCCACCGTGATCGAACCGGTGCAGGTGTAAAAAAGCCCTTCTTCCCCCGCAATACAGGCGGCGGCAGCCGTCACCGTTTTGAACACCGATCCGACCGCATAGGCGGAAAACGCCCGATTGACAAGCGGCGCGGCGGGATCGGACAGGCTTTCCGCCAGCCGATCGGGAGAATAGCCGGGCAGAGAAACGCTCGCCAGCAGCTCGCCGGTCTGCGGCTCCATCACCACAATCGCGCCCTTTTTGATCGCGCCGCCCTCCTCCTCCGCGATCCGCTGGATCGTTTTGTCAATGGTCAGCCGCAGTTCCGCCGTTTCTGCCGTGACGGTCACCCGAGGCTGTACGGCCAAAAGCCGCCCCACCCCGTCGCTATAGAAGGTGACCCGCGTTTCCTCCCCGCCGTGGTACAATAGGTCGTCATAGCTTTTTTCCAGCCCCGCGACGCCGTGTCCCTCGCTGTCGGTATAGCCGATCAGATGCGCCGCTAACTGCCCTTCCCCGTACCGCACGGGGGTCGTCAGCAGCAGAATGTCCTCGGGCAGCGCCGAGGTATCCGCTCCCTTTTGCAGTCTTGCCAGTACCGGCTTTCCCTCGGCGGCGGCGGACTGCACCCGCCTTCGTTCCGTATCGGAGAGCAAGGAAAGCAGCGCGGGCAGACCGGGACTGTCGGGCGGTACCGCCGCCAGCTCGACCGTTTCCTCCTCCACCAGCGGCTCGCCGTTCCGGTCGGTGATCGAACCGCGGCTCTCTCCCGCCGAAAGGGTATAGCTCGTCTGGCGGGCGGCCGCTTCCGCCAGCCGCTCGCTGCCGGTCAGCCAGGCCAGTCTGGCCGCCAGAACCGACACGCAAAGCGCAAACACGCCCGCCGTTTGGATCAGCCTTTTATGCAACACATTCGCCGCCTTTCAGTGATATCTTTGCCGAAATCGGACAAATCATACCGAAACATGGCGAAATAGCAAAACCGCTTGCAAATCGGGGTGGGTTATGATAAAGTAAAAGAATAAGAAAAAAGGAAGTGACTGCCTGTGGCCACACATCAAACCGTGATCGTCCTCGACTTCGGCGGACAGTATAACCAGCTTATCGCGCGGCGTGTACGGGAGTGCGGCGTTTACTGCGAGGTGCATCCCTATACGCTGCCCATCGCGCGGCTGAAGGAAATGGAGCCGGTCGGGATCATCTTCACCGGCGGACCGAACAGCGTGTATCTAAACGGCGCGCCGCGGATCGACCCGGAGGTCTTTTCGCTCGGCGTGCCGGTGCTCGGCATCTGCTACGGCGCACAGCTGATGGCGATGACGCTGGGCGGTAAGGTGGAATCCTCCGAAACCAGAGAATACGGAAAAACAAAAACCCATTATGATAATTCGGATCGGCTCTTTGCCGGGCTTCCCGAAGCAGGTATCAGCTGGATGAGCCACACCGACCGGATCGCCGAGATGCCGGAGGGCTTTGTCTCCACCGCGCATACCGACGCCTGTCCGGTGGCGGCCATGGCAAACGAGAAGCGGCGGCTGTACGGGCTGCAGTTCCACCCCGAGGTGATGCACACCGAAAACGGGCTTCAGATGCTCCGGCGGTTCGTCACGGTATGCGGCTGCACCGGCGACTGGTCGATGGACGACTATGCCCGTACCGCCGTGGACGAGATCCGGCAAAAGGTCGGGAACGGCAAGGTGCTGCTGGCGCTCTCGGGCGGCGTGGATTCCTCGGTACTCGCGGCACTGCTCTCGAAAGCGGTGGGGAAACAGCTCACCTGCATTTTTGTGGATCACGGGCTGATGCGGAAAAACGAGGGGGACGAGGTGGAGGCCGCCTTTTCCGGGAAAGATGTGAATTTTATCCGCGTCAATGCCGCCGATCAGTTTTTGTCGGCGCTTTCGGGTGTGACCGAGCCGGAGAAAAAGCGGCGGATCATCGGCGAGGCGTTTATTCGGGTGTTTGAGGCGGAAGCCAAAAAAATCGGCAAGGTGGACTTTCTGGCACAGGGCACCATCTACCCCGATGTGATCGAATCGGGCGCGGGCGATGCGGCGATCATCAAAAGCCACCACAATGTCGGCGCGCTGCCCGATCATGTGGATTTTAAGGAGATCATCGAGCCGCTGCGTATGCTCTTTAAGGACGAGGTGCGGCAGCTCGGGCAGAAGCTCGGCGTGCCGGATTATCTGGTGTGGCGGCAGCCGTTCCCGGGACCCGGGCTTGCGATTCGGGTCATCGGCGAGATCACGAAAGAGAAGCTCGATATCCTGCGGGACGCCGATGCGATCTATCGGGAGGAGATCGCAAAAGCGGGGCTGGACCGCTCGATCCACCAGTACTTCGCGGTGCTGACCGACACCCGTTCGGTCGGCGTCATGGGAGACGGACGCACCTACGATTACACCCTCGCGCTCCGCGGCATCACCACCACCGACTTCATGACCGCCGACTTTGCGCGGATCCCCTACGATGTGCTGGCAACGGTTTCCGCCCGCATCGTCAATGAGGTGAGCCATATCAACCGCGTCGTCTACGACGTCACCACCAAACCCCCCTCCACAATCGAGTGGGAATGATTGCGGAAGCCCGAAAAGTCCAGTAACCATGCGGGTTTTCGGATTTTCAAAGCGTCTTTTGATCACAATTTGATAACAAATTCAAGCGGTGGTAGGATGAAATGATTACCACCGCTAATTATGTTATATGTTAACTGCTGAAAGCATTATTATTGACACTATGTTAACTATTTGATACAATATTTTAAGATCAATCGTTGATAACTTGAAAACGCTTATCTTCACAGCTTATATGGGAGGAAAATATGGTGAATAGAGATTTTTCGGATTCTGTAAAACTAAATGTGATTACTGAAAATCTCAAAAAGAATAATGGTGATATACGCTGCTCTATTTGCGGAGCAAAACTTTCGTCCATTGGAGAGTGTCACTTCGACCATATTTTCCCCTTCGCAAAGGGCGGAAAATCCACAGCGGATAATTGTCAAATCCTTTGCGTTAACTGTAATCTAAAGAAATCCAATAAGGAATTAAACGATTTTTTGTTGGAGGAAAAGGCAAAAAAGTTTTTGGCAGGGGAAAATCTAAAGGAAACAACGCAGATAGAAAATTCAGATACCGACATTTTGCCGGAAAACACAAGAGAATCTCCTGAAGATATGACCAAAGAAGAATTTGATCGCATTATTGCAAGCTTTATTTCCCGCAAAGGTAATATTCATAAGGTCGACTTTGGTCGAGAGTATAATCATCTGCCTTCCATTCACTATGTGCGAAAGTATTACGGGGATTTACGAACATTAAAGAAAGCATTTGACATTGAGGATTTATCGTCTGACTGGAATAGAGAGACTATTCGAACTGCACTAGAGGAGTTTGTTGAAAAAAACGGAGATATTTTTCAGAAAGACCTATCCAAAAGAAATAGACTTCCTTCCCTTCCATGTGTATTGCGATATTTTCCGGAATATAAAAACTTCACGGATATAAAGAAAAATATGCTTGGTTTAACAGTACGAAAAAACTGGGATATGGAAAGCGTAATACAGGCCGGCAAAAACTACGTAAATAGATACGGCAAGATAACCGAAAGCAGCTTGCGTGCAGAAAACAATCTTCCAACGACCCGTATTGTGTATAATTATTTTGGGTCACTTGCCGCTTATCAACAGGCAGTCGGAGCGCCTGTTTCACAAAAAAATGAGTTTATATCGGAAAAGGCAATTGAAAATGCAGTAAACCATTTCTTCGGAGAAAAAGAACGAGTAGTCGTTACGATGAAACAGTTCTTCGAGTCATTTCCGTATTCACCATCTACAATACATAAACGATTTGGCTCGTTTGCTTTATTTTGCCAAAAGTACGATATTACAGTAAAGCAGAGCAAAAAAGCAAAATATTCAAAGCAAGAAGTAGATGATGCAATCGCAAAATGGGTGAAAGCCGGAAAGAAAATACCACCGGCGAAAGAGCTCAGCAAACTTGGATTGCCTTCTACAAGCGTTATCTTAAAATACTACGAGGACTGGAAAGAACCGTTCATTCTTTATCAAAAGCTTTATGATAAGTTGAATGTATAACCCCCTTCTCTCTTATATTGATTTTTGTTATCTTCCGTGATAACAAACTGATAATAGCCCATCGTGCAGGCTGGATAATATGGGCAGACCAAATAATCAAAAGACGCACAGACACGACAGAGAATAATTCCTATTCAGGATGGTTTAATATCGGTCTTGTGGGAGTGATGACAAAAGCTCCAAAAATCCATATCAGAAACGCCCTTAGCCGTGGTGACACGGCTAAGGGCGTTTTTGATCTTTTGCGGATCTATCGTTTACGATCATACCACGGTTTTAAAATGGATTCCCAATCTCCTTGAAACTCTTTCAGATCGAAATGCTTTTCAATCCGTTTTCCGTAAGCATTCCACACCTGATCTTTGCGGTCAGGCGGCATCTCAACCGGATTGCCGTCTCCATCTGTGATTGCCCACATCATTCGTTCCGATTCAACCCAAGTTGTGTAAGTTTTCATCTCATCTAAATGCAAGGCGGACTCCTCTTCCCATTCGTCATCATCCAACCAGATGAATGCGCCGTTGTCAAGAATAAAGGCCACGCTCCCGGACAGCCATTCGGCGTCGTAATCTCTTTGTGTGTTGACACGCATGCCTTTGATCCAAACAAACCTCAAAAGCACTCCTTGATCTCCGGTGTCATATTTCAAGAAAATCTCCACCATATCCTTGCCCGGAATATACTCCACTCTTTCCGGTCTGAAATCGTGAAAGCCCCAATTGCTGTCTAAAAAGTGATTGATCCCGTTCTCGCTTTTTTCCACCTCATACCATACAGCCATTTTGTTTCCTCCCCGTGAAAATGAATAAGTCAAAGCCGATACGAGCCGATTATCCTTTTCGGCTCATCCTCCCATGCTTCGCTCAGGACGCCGCGAAGACACTTTATGTATCGTTTTCAACATTTATCATCGTTTATCTACTCCAAAATTTTCTGTCAACATTATACCATGAACGCAGTGAATGGTATTTGCCATCCAAAGCCGGTTGCCGTGCAGCGCATAAAGCGCAAACGGCGAGGCGCTGGCAATCAAAAGTATCATATCCACTTTGTGGATATTATACCATGAACGCAGTGAGTTGTCACGCTGTTTCATAAATCTGCTTGCCGGCATAAAAATATTCCGCTGTAACCGCGGCATAACCATGCTGAAATATTGACTTATCACCGAAAGCGCGATATGATGCTATAGTGATAAGAAGAATCACTTCCAGTCTGTCAAAAACGCAGTCGAGGAGAGGCTATGACCGGACAAAAAAATTACAAAAAAACGCTGCTGGCGTGCTATCTCGGGTTTGTCACCCAGGCGATCGCCGCGAACTTCACGCCGCTTTTATTTTTGACCTTCAAAACCACCTATGGGATCGGGCTGGAAACGATCGCGCTGATTCCGTTTGTGTTTTATTTCACACAACTGCTGGTTGATTTTGCCGCCGCCAAATTTGTCGACCGGATCGGATACCGCGTCTGCGTGGTATCCTCCCAGATTCTGTCCGCGGTGGGACTTGCGGGCATGGCGGTTTTGCCGGAGCTGCTGCCCACTCCGTTTTGGGGGATTTTGCTCTCGGTCGTCCTCTATGCGATAGGCAGCGGCCTCATTGAGGTGCTGGTCAGTCCCATTGTGGAAGCCTGCCCCTTCCCAAACAAAGCGGGCGTGATGAGCCTGCTCCATTCCTTTTACTGTTGGGGTGCGGTCGGCGTGATTTTGGGCTCCACCCTCTTTTTCTCGGTATGCGGTATTGCAAACTGGAGGATCCTCACCCTGATCTGGGCAGTGGTGCCGCTCTATAACGCCTTCAACTTTCTCACCTGCCCGATTGAGCGGTTGGTGGAAGACGGCGAGAGTATGCGTCCGAGGCAGCTGCTTCGGCTGCCGCTGTTTTGGCTGCTGATCCTGCTGATGGTATGCGCCGGCGCGTCCGAGGTGTCGATGGCGCAATGGGCGTCGGCATTTACCGAGTCGGCGCTGGGCGTCTCCAAAACCATCGGAGATCTGGCGGGTCCCTGCCTGTTTGCGGTGTTTATGGGATTATCCCGCGTTGTGTACGGCAAAATGAGCGAAAAGCTGGACTTGGTTCGGACAATGACGGTCTGCGGAATGTTATGTGTGATCTGCTATCTGACGGCGGCGCTTTCGGCTTTGCCGATCTTGGGGCTTGCCGGCTGCGCCCTGTGCGGCGTTGCAGTCGGCATCATGTGGCCCGGCTCGATCAGCATTTCCTCCCGCATCTGCCCGAAAGGCGGCATGGCGATGTTCGCGTTTTTGGCGCTGGCGGGCGATCTGGGCGCGACCGTAAGCCCGGCGCTCGTCGGCGGCGTCTCCGATCTGGCGGGCGGCAGCCTGAAAACCGGATTGCTTTCCGCCGCCGCGTTTCCGCTGATCCTTGTTTTCGTGCTGCTCGTCCTGCGTCGGAAATACCGGTGACCTGCGGCGCGGGATACGGTTTTGCATATTTTTCACCTTTTGTTTACTTTTTGTTCTTGCGCCGAATGTCGGGTCATGTTACAATAGTAGTATGGGAAGAAAAGGGGGTATCCTGATGAAAAAGCTGTTTGACACGCCGCTCAAAGCGGTGATCTCCACGCTCTGCATCGTGGCGGTGCTGGCGGTGGCGGTGCTTGTCTATATAAGCCGCGGGCTGATCGGGCAGACGGCGGCGGAGAATGCCGCGCTGGCGGACGCCGGAGTCAGCGTTTCGCAGGCGACCGCGCTGCATACCGGGCTGGATCACGAAAACGGCAAGCTTTGCTACGAGGTGGAGTTCTACAGCGGCGGTCAGGAATTTGAATACCGGATCGATGCGAAAAACGGCAGCGTTCTCAAACGGGAGATCAGCGGCAATCCCACTGCGCCCGGTTCTGCGGGTGCTTCTCAGTCCGCGTCTTCCGCGTCTGATGCGCCTGCCGCGTCTGATGCACCGGCAGCATCGGCGGCGGCGCCGGCCGAACGGGTGCTGGACGCCGACAGCGCGCTTGCTATCGTGCTGACGGACGCCGGGATGAACGAAGCGGATGTGACCGTCACCAAAAACAAGGCGGATTACGATGACGGCGTGCCGGTCTATGAGATCGAATTTCACACGTCGGATACTGAGTACGAGTATGAGATCAGCGCGGCAGACGGCACCGTCCGCAGCAAGGAGGTTGAACCGTACCGCGCCGCCCGATAAGAGCCGTAAGAGAAAAACTGCGCTTTTGAATCCCACCACCGCTTCGCAGTCCCTTTCCTCTTGCGGTTCCCAATTTGCTCGGTGCGGTGTGAATCCCTCCACCGCGCAAAGCGCGGTCCCCCTCCCTTTGACAAGGGAGGTTTTGACAAAGACGGTAGTTTTGGGGTAGAAAGAGAAAAAAGGAAGGCTTTTTTCAGCCTTCCTTTCCTCATATTTTCGGTAAAACTGATTTGATCGCCAGTGCCTCCCTTGTGAAAGGGAGGGGGACCGCGAAGCGGTGGTGGGATTTCAATCTCGCTCTGCCGAAAAAAGGCTGTCGGAATGGCGCCGCTTCATAGACGCCTTACATCATCCCGGCTAATTTTTTCCCGCAAAAGACGCCGGTCAGGCAGCCGGCAACGCTCAAAACGATATAGACGACCCCCGACAGGTACGCCTGATCTTCCAGCAGCGTGAACGCCTCCAGTGAAAAGGCGGAAAAGGTGGTAAATCCGCCGCATACGCCGGTTTTCCAAAACAAAACCGCGTTCGGCGATACTTCCTCCCGACTGCCGATGACGCCCGCAATAAACCCGATCAAAACGGCGCCGATAATATTTGTCATCAGTGTTAAAATCGGAAAGCTTGTTTTAACCGGCAAAAGCCCGATGGCATATCTGCCCATTGCTCCGATCGCGCCGCCGAGTGCAACAAATAAAAATCCCATCATACCCTCTCCTTTTTGTTCAGCCGAACACCTCTGCCGCCGCGATGACCTTGAGCAGGTGTAGTTCCACCTTGTCCCGTCCGTAAGCGTCCAAAAAGCGGCCGCAATACCGGTCGGTTCTCAGCGCAATACCGGTCGGTTCTCAGATTATACCATAATAATATGGGAAAATCCACCGCAAATGCCGCATATGCAAAATACGGCGGTGCAAAAGCCTTGACACCTTTTCCGTTTCGTGGTACAATATTCGGAAAATATCGGGGAAAGGCGGCTGTTTTATGCTGGAAACACAGTTTGAAAAGAAGTTTGTAAAAGAAGGCCTGACATTTGACGATGTGCTGCTGATACCGGCGAAATCGGATATCCTGCCCGCCGATGTGAATCTGCAAACGCGGCTGGCGCGGGACATCACACTGAACATACCGCTGATGACTGCCGCCATGGACACCGTGACCGAATCCGGCATGGCGATCGCCATCGCCCGTGAGGGCGGGATCGGCGTCATTCACAAAAATATGTCGATTGAGCGGCAAGCGGAGGAAGTGGACAAGGTAAAACGGTCGGAAAACGGCGTCATTGTCAACCCGTTCTCCCTTTCCCCCGACCATACCGCCGCCGACGCCGACGCGCTGATGGGCAAATACAAAATTTCGGGCGTGCCGGTGATCGAAGGGGACAAGCTGGTGGGGATCATCACCAACCGTGACCTGCGGTTCTTGACCGACTTCAATATCCCGATCCGCGACGTGATGACCTCGGAGGATCTGGTGACGGCGCCGGTCGGCACCACGCTGGCAGAGGCAAAGGACATCCTGATGACCCGCAAGATCGAAAAGCTCCCGCTGGTGGACGAGAACGGCGCTCTGAAAGGGCTTATCACCATCAAGGACATTGAAAAGGCGGTGCGGTACCCCCATTCCGCCCGCGACAAGGGCGGCCGCCTGCTTTGCGGCGCGGCAATCGGCGTGACCGGCGACGTGCTGGAGCGCGCCGCGGCTCTCATTCAGTCGGAGGTCGACGTCCTTTGTCTTGACTCTGCGCACGGCCACAGCAAAAATATCATCGAGTGCGTCAAAAAGGTCAAGGCGGCCTTCCCGCAGATCGCGCTGATCGCCGGAAACGTGGCGACCGCAGCAGCAGCCGAGGAACTCATTGAGGCGGGCGCGGACTGCATCAAGGTTGGGATCGGTCCCGGCTCGATCTGCACCACCCGCGTGGTGGCGGGGATTGGCGTACCGCAGATCACGGCGGTCTATGACGTCGCCTGCGTCTGCGAGAAGCACGACATCCCCTGTATCGCCGATGGCGGCATCAAATATTCGGGTGACATTGTCAAGGCGATCGCGGCAGGCGCGTCGGTCGTGATGGTCGGCTCCCTCCTTGCGGGCTGTGACGAGGCGCCGGGCGAAAGCGAAATCTATCAGGGCAGGCGGTTCAAGGTCTACCGCGGCATGGGCAGCATCGCCGCCATGGGACAGGGCAGCAGCGACCGGTACTTCCAGCAGAACAACAAAAAGCTGGTCCCCGAAGGCGTGGAGGGCCGCGTCCCCTACAAAGGAAGCGTGGCGGACACGGTGTACCAGC
>CANQKG010000033.1 GCA_947624425.1 uncultured Clostridia bacterium
AGCGCCTGATCGTTCTTCCGGAAGCCGATCACATAGTCCTCCTCGGACAGACCGTCCGGCAGCACGCGGTAGGGGCTGTTGTTCTGGGTGATCTCGTAATTTGCCACAACCGAATCGAGGAACACGCCGTCCACCAGACCCAGCTCAAGCTGCTGCAGAGCTTCCACATTGGTGCCAAGCTCCACCGCTTCCACCTGAAGCTCGCTGTCCGCCAGCATCTCCTGCGCGGTCGAACCGCTCTGCACCGCGACCCGCTTGCCGTTTAGGTCGGCGCTCGCCTGCACATCGCTGTTCTCGGTCACAACAAAGACCATCTCGTTTTTCATGTACGGCTCGGAGAGGTTCATCTCCTCGTTCCGCGTTTCGCTCCAGCTCATGCCGTTCCAAACGCAGTCGATGGTGCCGGCGTTGAGGGTCGCAACATTGGCGCTCCACTCGATCCCTTTCTTCACCAGCTTTACGCCCATCCGATTGCAGACCTCCTCTGCCACATCGATGTCAAAGCCGACGATCTCGTCGTTCTCATCGGTGTAACCCATCGGCATAAAGGTCGCGTCCAGACCGAGGATAAACTCGCCCGAATCCAAAACCTTCTGCAGGGATTCGTCGGCGCCTGCCTCGCTGCCGGCCGTGGTGCTGCTGGTCGCAATGCTCTCGCCGCCGCAGCCTGCCAGCAGACTGAGCGACAGTGCCGCCGCCAGCAAAGAAGCCAATACTTTTTTCATCTTTGATTTCTCCTTTTGTCATTTTCTATCTCACTCGCCGTATGGCGGGGAAATCGTTTTTACCGGAACACTTTTTTGGCGGACGCAGGATAGAGGGAATCGGGGATCGCTTCCCGCTTTACCTCTGCGCCGTTTTTATAGTAGATCCGCACGCCCGAGGCGGTATAGCCCTTTCTGGCGGAAGCCGCCACTGTTCCGGAGCGGTGCTTGCCGTCGTTCGGCACATATTCCACGCCGCTTTTGGCGGGGATGGTGGAGGTCGTCCAGCTGCTCACCTTGATGGTATCCCAATCCGCGGGGTGTTCAATGCACAGGAAAGAGGCGGTCAGGGTGACGCCGTTCATCCCGCAGGAGAGGAAAACGGGGGAGGAGTACGGATTGGTGATCCAGAGATCCTGCACGGCGGAGCCGTAGCTGATCGCCGCGTCCAGACCGAGCGGCACATAGGAGGACGGAATACTGTGGTTTGCCCGCTTTGCGATGGTCAGCCCGGCACGGAGCGCCGCGCCGTAGATGGTGGTAGAAGACTGGCAGATGCCGCCGCCGTAGGCGTTTTCACTCACGCCGTTTGAAAGCGCGCCCGCTTCCCGCCAGCCGCCTGCCGCCGTGGTGGAGTTCCCGACCAGCTCGTTGAACCGGAAGGTTTCGCCCGGCTGGATCACATGGCCGTTGCAAAGGGATAACGCCAGCTTCATATTGTGGTTGCCGTTTGCGCTGTTAGTGGAGGTGGTGGAGAAAGTAGACAGCGGCTGCAGCTGTACGCCGGAGTAATCCACCGGAGTGAAAGGCACCTCATGCTCAATATCAAACAGCGAGATCTCTCCGACATATTGCCGGTTGTCAAACAGGGAGTCGAGCATCTTTCCAAGCTGCTCGGTATCGATGGTGATACCGTTTAAGCCGGGCGAATTTTCCAGATAATAGCTGCCGCCCGCTTCGGGATGGAAAGAGGTGATCTGATTGCTGCGCGGTTCCCACTGCGCGCTTTTTACAATATGGTCATAAATCGCCTGCCTGCCTTCCGCCCAGTGCATATCGGCGTGGAGGTCAAATTCGACCGGCTGTTCCGGCAAAGCCTTTACGTACCGAAACGCCTTTTCGCGGTCGGCCATATCCCGCCCTACGCCGTAGGCCAGCTCCACCACATCGGCGGTGTTGAAGTCGCAGGGGATAAAATCGGAGGTATAGGTAAAGTCAAAGCCGACGCCGGTGACATGGATCTCCACCCGGTCTTTCAAATTCTGTTCGGCTTCCTGCAAAGCGGCGATCGCTTCTTCACGGGTCATGCCGCCAAGCTCCACGCCTTCGATCCGCACACCGTTGTAGATCCGCTCGGTATCCAGCAGATCGGCCACCTCCTGCAGATGCTCGGGCGAGGAGTCGACCGGTTCCTCTGAAGAGGCGTCGGCCGATGAAGAGCCGGCAAAGGGTCCTCCTGTGCAGGCGGCGGTAAGGAGGCACAGCAGAATACAGCCGAGAAAAACCAACAGCAGTTTGCCGCGTTTCATGGCGAAACTCTCCTTATACGGAAAAATAGGGATGAAAAACGGCGGCGTTGTAAAAAGGCAGCGCCGACCGTTGCTTCGTACTTATTATAACGCAAAGAATGAAAAAAGAAAAGCATTTTTTCATAAAGTTTGCGGAATTTTTTGCCGTGCCGGATCGATTGACAAAGCGGGGCATATTCGATATAATGAAAGCCGAATTGTTTTGGGGAGATGAGCGGATATGGTACGGGGTCGTTTGATCCGCACGCCGGAGGATTTCACGGCGGCGTTTCGGATCCGGCAATCGGTGTTCCAACGGGAGCAGGGGATCCCCGCCGGGCTGGATTTTGACGGCCGGGACGCCGAATCGCTGCTGGTGCTGGTTCTGGAAGGAGAAACGCCGGTCGCCACGGCGAGGATCCTCCCCGAAAACGGGGAATGGCTGATCGGCAGGGTGGCGGTTCTGCCGGAGTACCGCGGGCAGGAGTACGGCTCCTTTGCGGTGCGCATTTTGGCGGAGCAGGCGTTTTCGCGGGGCGCCGCCAGGGTGTTAGTCAATGCGCAGGAGGGCGCGGCGGGCTTTTACCGGAAGCTTGGCTTTACTTCCTGCGGCGCGCCGTTTGCCGAAGCGGGACTTACCCATATCCCGATGCAGTGGGAGAAAAAAGATTTTTGCGGTGAGTGTGGTCATCCATGCGGCGGATGAGGAGAATGAAAAAACGGGTTCTGACCCGTTTTGCCGCCTTTATCCTGACGGCGGCCGTGGCAGCGGGGATATGGACGGCGGATGTGTCGGCACAGCAGGCGATGATATGGGGCGACCTGACGGGAGACGGCATTGTCGCGGTCAGCGACGCACTGGCCGCGCTGCGCGCCGCAGTCGGACTGACTGTACTTTCGGACGATTCCTTTGCGGCGGCGGATGTGGACGGCAGCGGCACGGTCACTACGACGGACGCCCTGTTGATTCTGCGGCGCGGGGTCGGGCTGATCGCGGCGTTCCCGGTCGAGAAATCCGAATGGCAGGTGAAGAGTCTCACCGCCGAAACGGTCGAGATCACCGGTTATGCCAAAACGCCTCCGGCCCTGCTTTCGATCCCTGCCGAGATAGGCGGAAAACAGGTCGTTTCGATCGGCGCTTCGGCGTTTGAGGGACGGCAGGAGATCACCGAGGCGATCTTCCCGGAGGGTCTTACCTCTCTCGGGGATCGCGCCTTTGCCGATTGTTCCAATCTAACGGCAGTGAGTATTCCGGTGAGCTTAGTCAATTTCGGGCAGGACGCCATCAATTTTGACCAAATCACAAGCTATGAATATACCGGTGTGAAGCGGGGGCTTGATCTGTCCTACTATCAGGGTACTGTGGATTTTAGCGCGATCAAAGCGTCCGGTATCGACTTTGTGATCCTCCGCGCCGGCTATGGCGACCGATCGGATCAGAAGGACAGCAAATTTGAAGAATACTATGCGAATGCCAAGGCGGCGGGACTGAATGTGGGCGCCTACTGGCACAGCTATGCGGGCGTCAATGGTTTGCGGCCGGATGTTGTGGAGGATGCTAAGCTGGAGGCGCAGATGTTTTTAGAGGCGATCAAAGGCAAGCAGTTTGAATATCCTGTTTATATGGATTTTGAGAGCAAAAAGCAGATATCCGCCTTTACCCGCCGGCAGCTGACCGATGCGGTGATCGCCTCCCTGACCGAGCTGGAAAATGCGGGGTACTATGTCGGGCTTTACTGCAATTCCTATTGGATCGACGATGTATTATATAAAAATGATTTGATTGCATATGATAAGTGGCTGGCGCATTATGCCGATTTTCCGTGTTATCGGAATGAATACGGCGGCGTGTGGCAGTACAGCCAAACCGGCAGCTGCCCGGGTATTGCCGGGAAGGTGGATCTTGACTATTCCTATCGGGATTATCCGACGATCATCAAGGAGGCGCATCTCAACGGATTTTAACCGGCGGCCGGAAAAAGTTCGGAAACAGTATTGACAAACCCGATTTTTTCGGGTATACTTGTACCGTTGTCCGTTTCGGACAGCGGGCATATTGCGGAATTGTGTAAGGGTAGCACGACAGACTCTGACTCTGTTTGTCTGGGTTCGAATCCTAGTTCCGCAGCCACGGGGTGTAGCTCAGTTTGGTATGAGTGCTTGGTTCGGGACCAAGAGGCCATGAGTTCGAATCTCATCACTCCGACCACGTCGCGGCAAGTCCTTTTGGCTTGCCGCGACTTTTTATGCCAAAAGTCACGGCTTCGCTTGACGGACTGCCGCTCCTTTTCCGCAAAAAGTCACGCTCGGCTCGCCTGCTCGGTTGTAAACGCCCTCGCGACGGCTCGCTGTCGCTACCAACTTTTTGCGGTTGCGCGCCTGCGGCGCGGGAGTTCAAATCTATACTCCAGCTTGCCGAAAATTTTTTATCGTTTCCAGCCAAAACCGGCAGGTGTTTATAACACCTGCCGGTTTTTACTTTTTCACTCTTCACTTTTCACTATCCACTTTTCACTGTGCTTCTTTCTGCCGGATTTTTTGGACGTGTCGGTTTTGGTTGCCACGCTTTGAAAAAAATAAATATCACCCGAAAGCTGTTTGTCTTTGTCAAAACCTCCCTTGTGAAAGGGCTTTGCCGCCGAAGCGCGCCCAGCGGGCGAAACAGCGAGGCGGGAATGGCGCCGCGGTCAATTTTGCGCGAGCGTCACCGCGAGCAAAAGCAAAATTGGGCACCGCAAGAGGAAAGGGACCGCGCTTTAGCGCGGTGGAGGGATTCAAAACTGCGGGTTTCCTCTTGATATACCTGTCCCCGTGACGGATTACAAATGTTTTGTTACGGATTGCATTTTTCCTCTATTTCAGCTTGTTTACGACCTCGATCACATCGGTGTGGAAAACCAGCGACGCCATCGAATCCCGCGGGGTGGCGTCCTTGTTGATCAGCACCAGATCCCGCCCGGTGTAATATTGCAAAAAGGAAGCGGCGGGATAGACCACCAGCGAGGTGCCGATGACGATCATCAGATCGGCGGTGGCAATCGCGTCTACCGCGCCCTGCACCGTCGCGTTGTCGAGCGGTTCTTCATACAGCACCACGTCCGGCTTGATAATCCCGCCGTCGTCGGGGCAGCGGGGTACGCCGCCGTGACAGTCGGTGACGGCGGAAAGGGGATAGGGCTTGCGGCAGACGGTGCAGAAATTCCGCTCCACGCTGCCGTGCAGCTCATACACCTCGCTGCTGCCCGCCTTCTGATGCAGTCCGTCTATGTTCTGGGTGACGACCGACACCCGCTTCCCGCGCTGTTCCAGAGAGGCAAAATACCGGTGCGCGGAATTGGGCAGCGCGTCGGGATAGACCATCTTTTCGGTGTAGAACCGATAGAACAACTCCGGATTTTGCAGGAAAAAGGAGTGGGATATGATCTCCTCCGGCGGCACGCTGCCCTTGGTTTCGCTGTAAAGCCCGTCCGCCGAGCGGAAATCGGGTATGCCGGAGGGACAGCTGATCCCCGCTCCGGTGAAAACGCAGATGTGTGCGGCATGGTCGATCAGCGCCTGTAATGTTTGGATGTGTTCCACTGCAAATCCTCCTTATTCCGTTTCACTTTCGGCGGCGGGATCCGGCAAGGCGAACCGCTCGGGATAGAGCATTGCCGCAATCTGCCGCAGATCGTCCGCCGTCCGCATACTGCGGCAGCGCAGCGCACCCTCCGGCAGGGTGTAAACGGAGGCGTTTTGCACCGCTTCCATACCGGCAAACTGTTCCACCGCCAGAAGATTTTCCAGCATATAGGGGTGATCCAGCAGGATCAGATCGGGATTTGCCGCAATGGCGGCGCTTAAATCGGCGGCGCCGTCCCCGATATTGACGCCGAACAGGGTAAGCAGGCTTGCCCCGTAGTCCTTGGAGGTGTAGTAGGCGCCGTCGGCGTCATGCAGATAGAGAAAACGCGGCTTTTCGATCGGCAGATTGGCCTTGATCCCATCGATCTCCGCCTTGACCGATTGGTAGGCAAGCCTGCCGGTCTGTTCGCCGTTGAGCGACCCGATCAGCGCCTGTCCCAGCAGGGCGTAGACGTCCTGCATTTTTTCAAATTCGTCCGGCAGCGGACAGACCAGCACATGGATCCCCGCGTCGGACATCCGGCTCATCACCGCGCTCGGGAGACTGCGGGCGGTCAGCAAGAGATCGGGCTCCAGCCCGATGACCGCATCGTAATCGGGAGTGACCTCGCCGCCGACCGAGGGAAGCGCCGTGACCGATTCGGGGTAGTCGGCCGTATCGGTGCGCCCGACCAGCCGATCGGGGAACCCAAGCTCACAGACAAGCTCGGTCAGGGTCGCGGAAAGGGAAACGATCCGCTGCGGAGAAGCGTTCAGCGTGATATTTCCCACCGATACGGGATAGTCGGTCTTCGGCGGCGTCAGGCTTTCGGCTTTGCAGCCCGAAAGGGCAATCAGTAAAAAGCCGAGCAGAAAAGCAGCCAGTCGTTTCATGAGCCGTTACTCCCCTTTGTTTGTTAGTTTCAGTTCCGCTTCCAGACGGTCCACATACTGCCGCGCCAGCCGAGGCGAACGCCCGCTTTTCCGCAGCGCAAACTGCCGCGCACCCTGCCGGAGCCGTTCGGCGGGAACCGAAAGCCCCCGGTCGCGTGCAAGCTGCTCCACGATGTCCAGATAGATATCCTGATTCGGCGCGGTAAAGGTGAGCAGCATCCCGAACCGGTCGGAGAGGGAGATCGTTTCGTCCAGCGTGTCGGCGCGATGCACCTCGTCGCCGCTGCGCGCCGAGAAGGTTTCCTTGATGAGGTGCCGCCGGTTGGTGGTGGCGTAGATTGCCATGTTCTGCGGACGGGCGGACAGCCCGCCCTCCAGTACGGCCTTGAGCGCGCCGAAGCTGTCGTCGTCCTCGGTAAAGGTCAAATCGTCCAAAAATACAATGAATTTGCACCGCAGCGGCGCCAGCCGTCCCATCAGCTCGCCGAGGGAAACAAGGCTCTCCTTGGTCACCTGTATCATCCGCAGCCCTTCGCCGGCGTACTCGTTGAGCAGCGCTTTGACGGTGGAGGACTTGCCGGTTCCACGGTCGCCGTAGAGGAGAATATTCTGAAACGGGTATCCCTGCAAAAGCGCGCGGGTGTTCTCGATCGCCTGCTTCCGCTGGATCTCGTAATGCTTTAAATCGGACAGCCGGATCGGGTCGCGGTGGAGGATCGGGCGAAGCGTTTTGTCCGGCTCGTAGAGGAATGCCGCATGCTCGGCGAAGACGCCGCAGCCGTTTGTCCGGTGGAACTGCCGCAGTGCCGCGATCTCGTTCCCCCAGTCTGCTTCGGGCGCCGTTTCTGGAGTATAGGCGTACTCGGGCAAATTGTGGGTCCAGTCGGCCTGCGCGGGGCAGACCGCCGCCATTTGGGCTTTTAACTCAGTGGGGGAGATCCGCCCGACCGCCCAGAGGATCGAAAGATCTCTTGCCGCCGCCGCGAGCAGCGGCTCTTCGTCCTGATCCAGCCGTGCCGCCGCCGCGGCAAAGGGATTGTCCGAAATGCGGATCAGACGCCAGAGATGATCGGGCAGGCTTTTGCCCGTTTGAAGCAGCGCGTTTACAAACGCGGCATACTGCCGCAGAATGCGGTGGCCGTCTTTTGTTTCAAGCGCATGGAGCAGCGTCCCCAATGCGGACAGCACCGGATCGGCGGTAAGCGGATGGTATACCGTCAGGCTGTCCAGCGCGTAAGAAAACTCAGTCAAATCCTTCATCGGTCGTTCCCCCTGTCACCGTTTATTTTACACCCTTTCCCGACAAAAATCAATTCCTTTTCGGTGCCCGTCTCGGTTGACATTTAAGGCGTTCTGGTATAAAATAAAAACGACTATGAATAGAGAAAGGAAGCGGCAGTATGGGCATGACGATTGCGGAAAAAATACTGAGCAAACACATCGTGGACGGCGAAATGATAAAGGGTCAGGAGATCGGGATCAAGATCGACCAGACGCTGACGCAGGACGCCACCGGCACCATGGCATATCTGGAATTTGAGGCGATGGGCGTGCCCAGAGTCAAGACGGAGCGGTCGGTGGCATACATAGATCATAATACGCTGCAGTCCGGGTTTGAGAACGCGGACGACCATCGGTTCATCGGCTCGGTCGCCAAAAAGCACGGCATTTATTTTTCCCGCCCCGGCAACGGCATCTGCCATCAGGTGCATCTCGAGCGCTTCGGGATCCCAGGCAAAACGCTGATCGGTTCGGACAGCCATACGCCGACTGCCGGCGGACTCGGTATGTTTGCCTGCGGCGCGGGCGGGCTGGATGTTGCCGTGGCAATGGGCGGCGGCGCCTACTATATCACCATGCCGCAGATGGTGCGGGTGAACCTGACCGGCAGGCTTTCCCCGTGGGTGGCGGCGAAAGACGTGATTTTAGAGGTACTGCGGATTCTGACCGTCAAAGGCGGCGTGGGAAAGGTGATCGAGTACGGCGGCGAAGGGGTCGCCACCCTCTCGGTGCCGGAGCGCTCCACCATCACCAATATGGGCGCGGAATTGGGCGCCACCACCTCTATCTTCCCCTCGGACGAGGTGACCCGCGCCTTTTTGAAGGCGCAGGGCAGGGAAGCGGACTGGTCGCCGCTTGCCGCCGATCCCGACGCACAGTACGATCAGGTCATTGAGATCGACCTGTCAAGCCTTCGCCCGATGGCGGCCTGTCCCCACAGTCCCGACGCGGTGAAAACCGTAAAGGAGATCGGGCAGATCAAGGTGGATCAGGTTTGTATCGGCTCCTGCACCAATTCCTCCCTTTATGATTTGATGAAGGTCGCTTATATCCTCCGCGGGAAGCGGGTTCACCCGGACGTCAGTCTGGCGATCGCGCCCGGCTCCCGTCAGGTGTTCCAGATGCTGGCGGCAACCGGCTGCCTTGCCGATTTGATCGCGTCCGGCGCACGGATTTTGGAATGCGCCTGCGGTCCCTGTATCGGCATGGGGCAGTCGCCCAATTCGGGCGGCGTCTCGCTTCGCACCTTCAACCGCAACTTTGAGGGACGCAGCGGCACGGCGGACGCGGGGGTTTATCTGGTCAGTCCGGAGGTGGCGGCGGTATCGGCGCTTTCGGGCGTGCTGACCGATCCGTGCGAGGCGCTGGGCGATATGCCGGCGTTCCCGCTGCCGGAGCGGTTTTTAATCAACGACAACATGATCGTGCCGCCCGCACCGGAGGCGGAAATGGACGAGGTGGAGATCCTCCGCGGTCCGAATATCAAGGAGTTCCCGATTGCCGAGGCAGTGGGGAACCGTCTGGCGGCGCCGGTGATCCTCAAAGTGGGGGACAACATCACCACCGATCATATTATGCCGGCGGGCGCAAAAATATTGCCCTACCGCTCCAATATTCCCTACCTGTCCCGCTTCTGCTTTGCGGTCTGTGACGAGACTTTTGCCGAGCGCGCGCAGGCGGCCGGACGGGGCGTGGTGATCGGCGGCTCGAATTACGGACAGGGTTCCTCGCGGGAGCACGCGGCGCTGGTGCCGCTCTATCTCGGCATTCGGGTGGTGCTTGCCAAGAGCTTTGCCCGCATCCACCGCTCCAACCTCATCAACGCCGGTATTCTGCCGCTCACCTTTGTCAATGAGGCGGATTACGATGCAGTGTCCCAAGGCGATGAGCTGGCGTTCCCTGATGCGCGGGACTGCGTGGAGCAGGGCAAGCCGCTCACGGTGATCAATCGGACGACCGGAAAAGAGATTCCGGTCAGCTGTGAGCTTTCGGGTCGCTCGAAGGATATTCTGCTGGCGGGCGGACTGCTCAATTACACCAGACAACAGGGCTGACAAACCACTCAGGAAAGGACGAAAGAGCAATGGACAAAATTCAGATGAAAACACCGCTGGTCGAAATGGACGGCGATGAGATGACCCGGATCATCTGGAAGATGATTAAGGATATTCTGCTGACGCCTTATATTGACCTAAAAACCGAGTATTACGACCTTGGGCTGGAATGCCGGAATGAAACCGACGATCAGGTGACGATCGACGCAGCGAACGCCAATAAGAAATACGGCGTTGCCGTCAAATGCGCCACCATCACGCCGAACGCCGCGCGGATGGACGAATATCACCTCAAGGAGATGTGGAAAAGCCCGAACGGCACGATCCGTGCCATGCTCGACGGCACGGTGTTCCGCGCGCCGATCCTCGTGAAAGGGATCACCCCCTTTG
>CANQKG010000034.1 GCA_947624425.1 uncultured Clostridia bacterium
AGCAGTAATCGAACTCAATGCCCTGCCCGATCCGGTTGGGGCCGCCGCCGAGGATCATGATCTTCGGCTTGTCGCAGCTGACCGGATTTTTGTCCGGCGCGTTATAGGTGGAGTAATAGTAGGCGCTGTTCTCGGTGCCGCTGACATGAACGCCTTCCCATGCCTCCTCCACTCCGAGTGCGATCCGGCGGTCGGCGATCTGCGCCTCGGGGATCTCCAGAATCTGGCTTAAATACTTGTCCGAAAAGCCGTCCTTCTTGGCGGCGATCAGAAGCTCATCGGGCGGCAGGGAACCTTTCGATTGCAGAAGCAGCTCTTCCTCCTCGACCAGCTCTTTCATCTGCTCGATGAACCACTTTTTCACATGGGTGACGTCGTAGATCTCGTCCACCGTCGCGCCCTGCCGCAGTGCTTCGTACATCACAAAATGGCGCTCGCTCGACGGTGTGACCAGCAGCTTGAGCAGCTGCTCCTTGGAAAGGGCGTCAAAATTCTTGGCGTGCCCCAGTCCGTACCGCCCCGTTTCGAGGGAGCGGATCGCCTTCTGGAACGCCTCCTTGTAGGTTTTGCCGATGCTCATGACCTCGCCGACCGCGCGCATCTGCGTGCCGAGCTTGTCCTCGATACCCTTGAATTTTTCAAACGCCCACCGTGCGAATTTGATCACCACATAATCGCCGTCGGGATAGTACCGATCCAGCGTGCCGTATTTGCCGCAGGGAATATCCTTGAGCGTCAGCCCTGACGCCAGCATGGCGGAAACCAGCGCGATCGGGAAGCCGGTCGCCTTGGACGCCAGCGCGGAGGAACGGGAGGTACGGGGGTTGATCTCGATGACCACGATCCGTCCGGTTTTCGGATCATGGGCGAACTGCACATTGGTGCCGCCGATCACCTTGACCGATTCCACGATCCGGTACGCCTGTTCCTGAAGCCGTTTTTGCGTTTCCTCGGATATGGTCAGCATCGGTGCGGCGCAGAAGGAATCGCCGGTATGTACGCCCATCGGGTCGATGTTCTCGATGAAGCAGACGGTGATCATGTTGTTGTCCTTGTCCCGGACGACCTCCAGCTCCAGCTCCTCCCAGCCGAGAACCGATTCCTCGACCAGAACCTGACCCACAAGGCTTGCCTGAAGCCCTCTGGCGCAGACGGTTTTCAGCTCCTCGCGGTTGTAAACCAGACCGCCTCCTGCGCCGCCCATGGTGTAGGCGGGACGCAGTACCACCGGATAGCCCAGCTTTTCGGCAATCGCAAGCGCCTCGTCCACGCTGTATGCCACTTCGCTTCTCGCCATTTCGATCCCGATCGCGTTCATCGCGTTTTTGAACTCGATCCGATCCTCGCCCCGCTCGATGGCGTCCGCCTGTACGCCGATCACCTGTACGCCGTATTTTTTCAGCACGCCTGTTTTGTGCAGCTCGGCGCAGAGGTTCAAGCCCGACTGCCCGCCTAAATTCGGCAGCAGCGCGTCGGGACGCTCCTTGGCGATGATCTGCTCCAGCCGCTCGACGTTCAGCGGCTCGATGTAGGTCACGTCGGCGATCTCCGGATCGGTCATGATGGTGGCGGGATTGGAGTTGACCAGCACGATCTCATAGCCCAACTTCCGCAGCGCCTTGCAGGCCTGGGTGCCGGAGTAGTCAAACTCACACGCCTGTCCGATGACAATGGGGCCGGAGCCGATAATCAATACCTTGTGAATATCTGTTCTTTTTGGCATTCCGTATGTCCCTCCGATTGGCATTCCGTATATTCTCCCGAAATAATCTTTCCGCGTGTCGACTTTTCGTCGACACGCTTTCGAGGGACAAACACAGTCGCTTCACTCGCTAAAGCTCGTCTAGCTCTGCGTTTTTCCCCCGATTCCCCCTTTTCGTCGAAAACCGGCTTGTCTTGCGCCAATGCTGACACCGCCTGCGCCGGTTTTCTCTCAGGGTGTCACTCCGGCGGTACATGCCCGCCTTCGTGACGGATTACAAATTTCCCACTTTACAATACTGCTTCCACAGATTGCTTAGCTTTTTCTATTATAGGACAAAAAGCGGAAAATCACAAGAGGAAAATCGAAAAGAGAAGTCACTCGTTGTGCCGCCGGAAAATCTGTGTTACAATAAAGAGAAAAAAAGGGGGTCTTGGAATGCGTTACCGTTTACTGATCGTGGAGGACGACCGCCCGATCGCCTCGGCAATCGGGGAGCAGGCGGCTGCGTGGGAGATGGACGTGCGTATTGCCGACGACTTTCGAAATATATTGGACGAGTATGCCGCCTTTCGCCCGCATATCGTGCTGCTGGATATTTCGCTCCCGTTTTTTGACGGCTACCACTGGTGCCGGGAGATTCGGCGGCTGTCCCATCTGCCGATTATTTTTATCTCCTCCGCTTCGGACAATATGAATATTGTGATGGCGATGAATATGGGCGCGGACGATTTTATCGCAAAGCCGTTTGACCAGAGTGTGCTGATGGCAAAAATACAAGCGCTCCTCCGCCGCAGCTATGATTTTTCTAAAAGTGCGCCGGTGCTGGCGCATCGCGGTGCGTTTCTCGATACCGGCGACGGGGTGCTGATTTATCGGGATCAAAGGATACCGCTCACCAAAAACGAGTACCGTATCTTGCTCTGCTTAATGGAGCAAAAAGGGAAGGTGGTCAGTCGGGAAAGGCTGATGGAGCGGCTGTGGAAAACCGAATCGTTTATCGACGAGAACACCCTGACGGTGAATGTGAACCGGCTGCGGAAAAAGCTGGACGCGGCAGGTCTCACCGGATTTATCACCACCAAGGTCGGGGTCGGGTATCTGATCGAGAGGGAGGACCGATGAAGCTGTTTTTCTCTTATCTTAAGGAGCGGCGGAGAACACTCGTGCTGTTTCTTTTGACCGGCGGGCTGTTTTTGCTCACCTTTTTCTTTTACGGACTGCCTCTGAAAGCGGTGCTTTATCCGTATTTGCTGTCGGCGGTCATCGGCGGCGGCGCGCTTATCTGCGATTTTCTGCGGGTGCGGCAAAAGCACCGCAGGCTCATCACATTAGCAGGACAAAGCGCCGCCACGCTGCCGCCCTTGCCCATGCCCGAAGGGATCGAGGAGCAGGATTATCAGTTCCTCATCGGGGGATTGCAGACCGAATTGTCCGAACTTTCCGCCGCGGCGTCTGCCCGTTATCGGGATATGGTGGAATACTATACCGTTTGGGCGCATCAGATCAAAACGCCGATTGCTTCGATGCAGCTCACCTTGGAACAGGAGGACTCTCCGCTTTCCCGCAGGCTCTCTGCCGAGGTATTTCGGATCGGGCAGTATGTGGAGATGGTGCTGGCGTTTTTGCGGCTGGACGCCGATACCGGCGATTACCTGTTTCGGGAGTACGATCTGGACGGGATCATCAAACAGGCGGTCGCAAAGCTTGCCGCCGCCTTTATCGACCGGAAGCTGTCCCTTCATTATGAGCCGGTCTGCCGAACGGTCGTCACCGATGATAAGTGGCTGTCCTTTGTGATCGAGCAGATTTTATCCAACGCGCTCAAATACACCCGCGAGGGCGGCGTTTCGATCTACTGCGAGGAACCGCAGACCCTTTGCATTGCCGATACCGGCATCGGGATCGCGCCGGAGGATCTGCCCCGTATTTTTGAAAAGGGGTATACCGGTTATAACGGCAGGCTGGATAAAAAGGCAAGCGGGCTGGGGCTTTACCTCTGCAAGCGGATCTGCGATAAGCTCGGCATCGGCATCGGCGTAGTGTCCGTACCGGAAAAGGGAACGGTCGTGCGGCTCGATCTGGCGCAGTACGCGCTTAAACGGGAGTAGTATCTTACAAAAATGTAAGAGGAAAAGCGGGAAATGTAAGCCGATCCGATGGCGGAGCATTTCCCGTTTTTGATACAATGACTCCGGAACAACAAAAAGGAGGCGTTGTGATGAGTATGTTAGAGGTTGCGGGGCTTAAAAAAGTCTACAGCACCCGATTCGGCGGCAATCAGGTGGAGGCGCTTCGGAATGTGACCTTCACGGTCGAGGAGGGCGAGTATGCGGCGATCATGGGGGAGTCCGGTTCGGGCAAGACCACGCTGCTCAATCTGCTTGCCGCGCTGGATCGCCCGACCGGCGGCAGCGTGAAGCTGGACGGGCGGGACCTGTCCGAGGTAAGGGAGGCGGCGGCAGCCGCGTTTCGGCGGGATCATCTGGGGTTTGTGTTTCAGGAGTTCAACCTGCTCGACACCTTTACGCTGGAGGACAATATCTATCTGCCGCTGGTGCTGGCGGGAAAACCCTATCGGGAGATGCAAAAAAGGCTGAAGCCGATCGCCGAGGAACTGGGCATTGCCGGACTGCTGAAAAAATATCCCTATGAGGTATCGGGCGGGCAGACGCAGCGGGCGGCGGTGGCACGGGCGATCATCACCGAGCCGCGCCTGATTTTGGCGGACGAGCCGACCGGTGCGCTGGACTCCCGCTCCACCGATGAGTTATTGCGGCTCTTTGCAAAAATCAATGCACGGGGTCAGACGATTTTGATGGTGACCCATTCGGTCAAGGCGGCAAGTGCGGCAAATCGGGTGCTGTTCATGAAGGATGGCGAGGTGTTCCACCAGCTTTATCGCGGGAAGGACACCGATGAGGAGTTGTACCAGAAGATTTCCGATACCCTGACTCTCCTTGCGACGGGCGGTGACAGAAGATGAAGCCGATGTTTTATCCAAGGCTTGCCCTCGACGGTATGCGGAAGAACAAGCGAATGTATCTGCCCTATCTGTTCACCTGTATCGGCATGGTGATGATGCACTATATCATCACATTTCTGGAGTACAATCCCGCGCTTGCGGGTATGCCGGGCGGAGCGGTCATTCCAGAGATACTGGGGCTCGGCGGCATGGTGATTGCCGTGTTTGCCGCGATCTTTCTGTTTTACACCAATTCCTTTCTGATGCGCCGCCGGAAGAAGGAGTTCGGGCTGTATCATATTCTCGGCATGGGGAAGCGGAATATCGGCTTTATCCTCTGCTGGGAGTCGCTGATGATCGCGGCGGTATCCCTCACGGTGGGACTGATGAGCGGGATCATCTTTTCCAAGCTGGCGGAGCTGGGGCTGATCCATATGGTGCAGGGCACGGTGGATTACACCCTCACCGCCGCGCCCGAGGCGGTCAAAATGACCCTGTTTCGGTTTGCCGTCATCTTCCTGCTGCTTTTTTTAAACGGAGTGCGTCAGGTGCGCTTTTCGAGCGCCGTTGCCCTTCTCAAAAGTGAAAGCGTGGGGGAGCGTCCGCCAAAGCAAAACTGGATCGGGGGCGTGCTGGGCATCTTGCTGTTGGGTGTCGCCTATTACCTTGCCGTCACCATTGAAAACCCGCTTGCCGCGCTGAGTGTGTTTTTCCTTGCCGTGCTGCTGGTGATCGCCGGCAGCTATCTGGTGATGATCTCCGGCTCGGTGATGATCTGCCGGATTTTGCAGCGGAACAAGAAGTATTACTATCGGGCGAACCATTTTGTGTCGGTGTCCTCGATGGTCTACCGTATGCGGCGAAACGGCGCGGGGCTTGCCTCGATCTGCATTCTCGCCACCATGGTGCTGGTGATGATCTCGTCCACCTCCTGCCTGTATTTCGGGGGAGAGGACTCGCTTTACAGCCGCTATCCGCGGGAGATCAATATCGACGTCTTTTTGCAGGATACGGCGGCTCTCTCCACCGAGCGGATCAACGCGCTTCAGGCGGATATTCTCGAGGTTGCCGGACGGCACGGCGTCACCCCCGAAGACGTCTATCAGTACCGCAGTATTTCGGTGGCGGGTATGCTGGACGGGGAAACGGTGGAGACCGATGTGACCAAAGTGAGTGCCGCCGATCTTTTCTCCATGGCAGACCTGCATCAGTTTTATTTCATCTCCCTTTCGGATTATAACGCAGCCGCCGGTACGGAGGAAACGCTTGCGGACGGCGAGGCGATGCTTTATATCAATCGGGGCGGATATGAGGGCGATACCCTTTCCTTCCGAAACGGACAGAGCTTTCACATCACAAAGCGGCTCTCCGCGTTTCCGGTAAACGGTCTGACCCAGATGGACATCGTGTCTGCCGTCATGCTGGTGGTGCCCGATCTGGCGAAAAGCGTTACCGGGCTGGACGCGCTTGCCGACTATAACGGCGACCCGATCATCACGCCGCAGTGGACATACTGCTTCGATACCGGCGCGGACGAGGATACCGAGATCGCTTTGTGGCGCGATCTGACCGATATGCTCGATAAGGACAGCGGATATCGGCATTATAACTGTGACTGCCGGGACTTTGAACGGCAGGATTACTACGGTCTGTTCGGTGGACTTTTCTATCTCGGTATTCTGTTGAGCATTGTGTTTCTGATCGCCGCCGTTTTGATCATCTACTATAAGCAGATTTCGGAGGGATATGAGGATCAGGCGCGGTTTGAGATCATGCAGAAGGTCGGTATGACGGGACGGGAGATACGAAAGAGCATCAATTCCCAGCTTTTGACGGTGTTTTTCCTGCCGCTTTTGCTCGCGGCGTGCCATCTTGCCTTCGCGTTCCCGATGATCCGAAAGCTGCTTTTGATGTTCAATCTGAACAATGTCGCCCTCTTTGCGGTCACTACCGTCATCAGCGTGGTCGTGTTCTCTCTGTTTTATATGCTGGTCTACCGGATCACCTCCAATGCCTATTACCATATCGTCAGCAGCAGAAAGGAGCCGTGACCTTCCGGCGCCTATGCGGAGCGCTTCCGCCTTGAATTGCAGAAGTGACAAAGTTATCCTGCCGCGGTTTTATTTCGTTGTGGAATGTGACAAATTTGAAAATTTTTCCGAAAAGCCCTTGCAATTTTCCTGAAATCGGATATAATAAAAACTGTTAGCACTCTATGTGTTTGAGTGCTAAAAATTCAGATCTCATGGTAAGGAGGAACCAAGGAATGAATATCAAACCGTTGGGAGATCGCGTTGTCATCAAAATGCTGGAGGCGGAGGAAACCTCCAAGGGCGGACTGCTGCTGGCAGGGAGCGCCAAGGAGAAGCCGCAGATGGCGGAGATCGTCGCGGTAGGACCGGGCGGCATCGTGGACGGCAAAGAGGTCAAGATGGAGCTCAAGGTGGGCGACCATGTGCTGACCAGCAAGTATGCCGGTACCGAGGTCAAGATGGACGGCGAGGAATACACCATTCTTCATCAGTCCGACGTATTGGCGATCGTAGAGTAAAATAGGGGGTAAATAAGATTATGGCAAAGGACATTATGTTCGGTGAGGAAGCGCGCAAGGCACTCCAGACCGGTATTGATAAGCTGGCGGACACCGTCAAGATCACCATGGGGCCGAAGGGTCGGAACGTGGTGCTGGATAAAAAGTTCGGCGCACCGCTGATCGCGAACGACGGCGTGACCATCGCCAAGGAGATCGAGCTGGAGGATCCGTTTGAGAACATGGGCGCTCAGCTTGTGAAGGAAGTCGCGGTCAAAACCAACGATGCTGCCGGTGACGGCACCACCACCGCAACGCTGCTGGCACAGGCGCTGGTGCGCGAGGGCATGAAGAATGTGGCGGCCGGCGCGAATCCGATGGATATCCGCCGCGGCATGGAGAAGGCAGTGCAGGCTGCGACTGCCGAGATCGTGGCAAACGCCAAGCAGGTGACAGGCTCCGCCGATATTGAGCGGGTCGCCACCGTTTCGTCCGACGATCCGTTTGTCGGCAAGCTGATTGCCGAGGCAATGGAGAAGGTCACCAAGGACGGCGTGATTACCATTGAGGAATCCAAGACCGCCGAAACATACAGCGACGTCGTGGAAGGTATGCAGTTCGACCGCGGCTATATCACGCCCTATATGGTCACCGATAACGATAAGATGGAAGCGGTCATCGACGACGCCTATCTGCTGATCACCGATAAGAAGATCAGCAATATTCAGGAGATTTTGCCGTTGCTGGAGCAGGTGATGCAGGCAGGCAAGAAGCTGGTGATCGTGGCGGAGGACGTCGAGGGCGAGGCGCTTGCCACCTTGATCCTCAACAAGATTCGCGGCACCTTTATCTGCGTGGCGGTCAAGGCGCCCGGCTTCGGCGATCGCCGGAAAGAGATGCTGCAGGATATCGCGGTTCTGACCGGCGGTGAGGTCATCACCGAGGAGCTGGGTCTGGATCTCAAGGAAACCACCATTGCACAGCTTGGACGCGCCAATCAGGTCATCATTCGGAAAGAGGATACCACCATTGTGGACGGCGCGGGCAGTAAGGACGCGATCGCGGCACGGATCCATCAGATTCGCGCCCAGATCGAAACCACTACCTCCGACTTTGACCGTGAGAAGCTCCAGGAACGGCTGGCGAAGCTGTCCGGCGGCGTGGCGGTCATCAAGGTGGGCGCTGCGACTGAGATCGAGATGAAAGAGAAGAAGCTGCGGATCGAGGACGCGCTGGCGGCAACCAAGGCGGCGGTCGAGGAAGGCATTGTCGCAGGCGGCGGCACCGCGCTGGTCAACGCGATCCCGGCAGTGGAGAAGGAAGCGGCGGCGCTGGAGGGCGACGTCCGCACCGGAGCCGAGATCGTGCTCCGCGCACTGACCGAGCCGGTCAAGCAGATCGCGGCAAACGCCGGTCTGGAGGGCAGCGTGATCGTGGAGCATATCAAGTCCTCCGGCAAAACCGGATACGGCTTTGACGCCTATAAAGAGGAGTATAAGGACATGATCGAGGCGGGCATTGTGGATCCGACCAAGGTCACCCGCAGCGCATTGCAAAATGCGGCTTCTGTGGCGGCGATGATCCTCACCACCGAGAGCGTGGTGGCAGATCAGCCCGAGAAGGAAGCGGCTCCCGCCATGCCGGCAGGCGGCGGAATGGGCGGTATGTATTGATCCCGTTTTTAAAGAAAACAGCCGATGCTTTTGCATCGGCTGTTTTGTCTGGCACAAAGTATCATAATCACAAGCTTTCTCCTACAATTCTGCCGTCTTTGCCAATGCCTCCCTTTGACAAGGGAGGCTCTGGCGACCAAACAGGTTTTGATAAAAATTTCAGCAAAGTATGCTGACAGAAGATTCACTTATCAAGCTGGCAGAAAATATTATTTGTTTTCACTTATTCCATTTCAAACCGCAGTTCTTTCGTTTTTGTCAAAACCTCCCTTGTCAAAGGGAGGGGGACCGCGCTTTGCGCGGTGGAGGGATTCAAAACCCCCTAGCTTCCTGAAAACAACAATCTCCGGGCAGACGCTCTTTCCCGTTACCAACCCAAGCCGTTTTGTGACGGCGGAAAAATCTTTCTGTTCATAGACTTTCTGTCGGTTTCGTGCTATAATAAGTACAGACTTGATCCGGAAAGGGGAATACCATGAAGCTGCTTGCAATCGACGGGAACAGTATGCTCAACCGCGCGTTTTACGGGATCCGTCTGCTGACGACCAGATACGGCGTCCATACTAATGCGCTGGTCGGGTTTCTCAATACATTGCTCAAAATGATGCAGGAGGTAAAGCCGGACGGGGTGGCGGTCGCCTTTGACCGTCCCGAGCCGACCTTCCGGCATCAGATGTATGACGGCTATAAGGGGAACCGAAAGGGTATGCCGGAGGAGCTGGCGGAGCAGCTTCCGAAGATCAAGGAGCTGCTCACATTGATGGGATATGCCGTGCTGGAGACGCCCGGCTATGAGGCGGACGATATTCTCGGCACACTGGCGCACGCCGCCGCTCAGCAGGGGAACGACTGCGTGATCGCGACCGGCGATCGGGACGCGCTGCAGCTTGTGAACGAGCGGGTCACCGTCCGTCTGGCGACCAATCGGGAGGCGGTCTGGTTCACTTTGAAGGCGGTGGAGGAAAGCTACGGTATGCCGCCTTGTCGCCTGATCGAGTTAAAAGGTCTGATGGGGGATTCCTCCGATGCGATCCCCGGTGTGCGGGGGATCGGGGAAAAGACGGCAAAGGAGCTTTTGACCCTCTGCCCCGATCTGGAAACACTCTATGCAAAGCTCGATGAGCTTGCGATCCGTCCGCGCACCCGCGAGCTTCTGGCGGCGGGACGGGAGGCGGCGTATCTCAGCCGCGATCTGGGGCGGATCCGGTTCGATGCGCCGGTGTCCACCGAACTGTCGGACTATCTGCCGAAACCGCCGCAGACATCGGAGCTGTCGGCGATGCTCACAGAGCTTGAGATGTTCGCACTGCTGGAAAAGCTCTCCCT
>CANQKG010000035.1 GCA_947624425.1 uncultured Clostridia bacterium
TCGCGGTGGACTGCATTACGGAATTTTTGGCCGATCACGAGCTGTTGGTATTCCTTGTCGTGTTCGACAAATCGTCCTTCCAAATCAGTGAGAAGCTCTTTGCGGATATCACCGCCTTTATCGACGATAAGTATGTCGATACCAATTTCATCTTCCGGCGCACTCAGCGAGATGCAGGGGGTGAGAGTACCTTTTTAGGAACATCAGAAATCCTTCCTCCGAAAGAGACAGATCACGCCGCGCGGTCGGCAGAATTGTTCCCGGACGACGCGGTGCTGCCGGATTTTCGCACGGAGCCGCCCGTCGCCGCGAAGACGACCGCCCCTCCAGCCATGCAGACGGTGACATTTTCTCTGGAGGATGCGCTGAAGCGCGAAGACGAGAGCTTTTCCCAGATGCTGCTGCGGAAGATCGACGAGAAGGGCATGACCGACGCGGAGTGCTATAAAAAGGCCAACATCGACCGGAAGCTCTTCTCCAAGATACGCGGCGACGTACACTATAAGCCCAGCAAGGCCACGGCCCTGGCCTTTGCCATCGCCTTGGAGCTTCCCCTGGGGGAGACGAAGGATATGCTGGCAAAAGCCGGCTATGCCCTGTCCCCGGCCAGCAAAGCGGACGTGATCGTGGAGTATTTCATCCGCAAGGGCAATTACAACATATTTGAGATCAACGAGGCGCTGTTCGCCTTCGATCAGACACTGCTGGGAGCGTGATTTGTCGCTTTCAAGGCGACCAATTCATCGGATGAAAGCCTTATCATAAAATCACAAGGTCGAAAGGCCAAAGATTTTATGGAGGGATTTCAGATGAAAAACGAAAAGAAAAACAACACGACAGAGCTGGTCTTCATTCTCGACCGCAGCGGCTCGATGGCAGGACTGGAGAGCGACACCATCGGCGGGTTCAACGCGCTGATTGAAAAGCAGCGGAAAGAGGATGGCGCGTGCTATGTTTCCACCGTTCTCTTTGACAATGAGAGCGAGGTGCTGCACGATCGCATTCCGCTTGCTAAGGTGCCGAAGATGACCGAGGCGGATTACACTGTCCGGGGCTGCACGGCGCTGATTGACGCGATCGGCGACGCGATCCGCCACATCGGGAATATCCACAAATACGCCCGCCCGGAGGACGTCCCGGCGCACACCATGTTCGTCATCACCACCGACGGGATGGAAAACGCCAGCCACCGGTATGCGAGCGATGAGGTCAAACGGATGATCGAGCGGCAGAAGGAACGGTACGGCTGGGAGTTTCTCTTTATCGGCGCGAATATCGACGCAGTGGAAACAGCGAAGCATATCGGAATCGGCCGTGACCGGGCGGTCAACTACCGTGCCGATCATCAGGGCACACAGGTGGTATATGAAACGGTGTGCGAAACGGTCGGTATGCTCCGCCATGATGCGCCGATCGCCGCAGATTGGGGCAAAAACATCGAGGACGACCACAAAAACAGGAAGTGAGAAACCGCCCGCAGTCGGGATTATCGAAAAACCGAAGGCCGCTATAGCCTTGATGCCATGCGAGGCACTTCTTTTCCGCTTACCGCAGCTTAGCCATGCTGCTCCTGCAAGCAGATACTTGCAACGGTGTGATTTATGTGATAACATAATGTTGTCACAATAAGCCTCTGTGTAAGTATTCGGGGAAATACGGGAAGGAGAGAATCCCATATGGTTACATTTATCATCGGGCTGCTGCTGCTCGGCGGAGGCGGCGCGGCGTACGGCGCGCTGTGCAGCCGGATATTCCGCCCGGACGACAGGCAAACACCTGCGGTGCGTCTGAGAGACGGCGTGGATTTTGTCCCTATGAAAAAATGGAAAAACAGTCTGATCCAGCTTTTGAATATTGCGGGGACAGGCCCTATTCTCGGCCCGATACAGGGAATTTTATTCGGTCCGATCGCCTTTCTCACCATTCCGATCGGCTGTGTGATCGGCGGAGCGTTCCACGACTATATGAGCGGCATGATTTCGGTAAGAAACGACGGCGCGCAGATGCCGCAGCTGATCCGGCAGTTTTTGGGGAAGCACATTTATGCGGTCTACAATATCTTTGTGGGACTTCTGATGCTTCTGGTCGGAGCCGTGTTTATCTATACGCCGGGTGATTTGTTTGTTCAGCAGATTCTGGGCGCAGACAACGGAATCACCAATCCCGTGGTGTGGATTGTATACGGTGCAATCTTCCTGTATTATATCGTGGCCACGCTGTTCCCGATCGATAAAATCATCGGCAAGGTGTATCCGGTTTTCGGCGCGGTGCTGGTGCTGTCGGCCATCGGAGTGTTCGTCGGATTGCTGATCAAGGGCTACCCGCTGGACGAACTGTGGAACATCGGCGTCTGGGGCGTTCATCCTCAGGGACTGCACTTTATTCCGGTGTTCTTTGTGACGGTTGCGTGCGGTATTGTTTCGGGCTTCCATTCCACCCAGTCCACACTGATTGCGCGGACAATGGAACATGAAAAGGAAGGGCGGATGACCTTCTACAACATGATGATCGCGGAGGGCTTCATCGCCATGATCTGGGCGGCGGCCGCCATGGGTGTGATAAATCTGGGACTGGCAAATGCGGACGCCTCGGCGACGGAAGTGGTCGGAATTGTGGCAAAGAACCTGCTTGGCACAATAGGCGGGGTCATAGCGATTATCGGCGTCATTGTGCTGCCCATCACATCGGGAGATACGGCGCTGCGTTCCCTGCGGCTGATGGCGGCGGACGCGCTGCAGATCGACCAGACAAAAAAGAAAAACCGCCTTGCCGTGTCGCTGGTCATCTTTGCTCTTGTCGCGGCGCTGCTGATTTTCTCCAAGATGAATGCCGGCGGATTTAATGTGCTGTGGCGGTATTTCGCCTGGGCAAACCAGACGATTGCGGTATTTGCTTTTGCCATGATCGCAGTTTATATGATGCAGCATAAACAGCCGTATGTTATGGCGCTGGCGCCGGGTATGTTTTATATGTTTGTCATTTCCAGCTTTATCTTAAACGCCGCCATCGGCTTTCATCTGCCGTGGACGGCCAGCTATGTTTTAGCGGGAGTGCTGACGCTCGCCTACGGCGCGGCGGTCGTGCTGTGCGGACAAAAAGGAAGGCTTTATAGTAAAAGCGACACATGAAACAGTGAAAGATATAATAGAACTAAGAAGCGTGTCAAGGATGAAACGGAAGCAGATACACGGATTCAGTTTTTCAGGGGATTAACGGGCTTGCAAAATACGATAGAAACTTGTATAATCAACGAATAGCCACATCAGAAAGGAGGAGCGATTGAAATGGCCGCAATACCAAAAGGAAACTGCTATATTTGCGGAGCGCAGTTGGGCAAGCAGGCAATGAAAAACCATATTATGAAAGTTCATGCCTTTCACGAAGACGGTCAGATATGCCGACTTTTGAAAATTGAGGGAGCTGATGATAAGAATTATTGGCTATATGTGGATGTACCTGCGACTTGCAGTCTGTCGGTAGTGGATACCTTTCTGCGCAAGATCTGGCTGGATTGCTGTGGGCATATGAGCGCTTTCTTTGGCTCTGGATATACGCAAATCGGGAAGAAAACGAAACTGGGTGAGATTCCCGTGGGAGCCAAGCTCATACACGAGTACGATTTTGGCAGCACAACGGAATGTCTGATCACGGTCGTGGGAGATACGGTGCGCGAGAAGGGCAAGCGCGGCGTCAGACTTTTGGCCAGAAACATCCCCCCGGAGTTTATCTGCGGGGAATGCGGCGCCGCGGCGGAATGGATCTCCCCGGAGCGTGTTTACACGGAGGGCGATCCGTTTCTCTGTGATAAATGCTCCGAGGAGTTCGGCGATGGAATACTGCTTCCGGTCACAAATTCTCCCCGCATGGGCGTCTGCGGCTATTGTGGGGATCAGGACAGTTTCATTTTTGTTCGGCCAGAGGTCAAGAGTACAGAGACAGAAAAAGGAGTCTCCGCAAAGTCGTAGACTTTGCGGAGATAAGGAGGAGCAGCGTAAAAGGTGAGCTTTTCGCGCTTGCGCGGAAAACGAGCAAAAGCGCTTGCGCCGACGCAGTGAAGAGTGAAAAAGTGAAAAGTGAAAAAGTAAAAATCGGCAGGCGTTGAAAAACGCCTGCCGATTTTTGTCTGGAGACTATAAAAAAGATTTTTTCGGCTTTTTGGTGGGGAGAGTTGAACTACTGCGTGGGCGGCGGGAGCCGCAGGCGCAGGGCGGAACTTTTGCAAAGCAAAAGTTTCAACCGGAGACAAGGCGGACGCGGGGCCCCCGAAAAGCCGCAAGGCTTTTTTGGGGAGAGGAGGAGCGACGGCGTGAGTGAGAGATGACTTTTCAAAGAAAAGTCGTCGCGAACGATACTTGCGTCCGCGACGACGTGGTGGGAGCGGGTGGATTCGAACCACCGAAGTCGAAGACAACAGATTTACAGTCTGCCCCCTTTGGCCACTCGGGAACACTCCCATCTATATGGAGCTGGTGGACGGACTTGAACCCCCGACCTGCTGATTACAAATCAGCTGCTCTACCAACTGAGCTACACCAGCACATCCATCAGCAACGAATTATAGTCTACCATACTCTCCCCCGTATGTCAAGGGATTTTTTTCGCCGTCCTCATCGACTGCCAAACGGATATTTTCCCATTTTCAAATTGAGAAAACTGTGGTATCATATTTATAGTATCAACGGATCGGAGGGAGAAAGATGAAAAAAGTGACCCTGTTTTATCTGGCGGATTGTCCGTATTGCCGTTATGCGAAGCGGGCGCTGGCGGAGCTGACGGAGGAAAACCCGACCTATGGGGAGCTCGAGGTGGAATGGGTGGAGGAAAGCCGCCGCCCGGAGATCGCGGCGCAGTACGACTATTACTATGTGCCGACCGTTTTCTATGGGAAAGAGAAGCTGTATGAGGCGCACCCGTCCGAGGACTATGCGTCCTGCAAAAAGAACCTGAAATCGGCGCTGGATACCGTACTCGCGAAAGGGTAAGGCGATATGAAGTCTATTTTGATCAAGGACACGACCAGAGAGGAACGGATCCGGATCGTGCAGCAGGCTTTGAATGTCTGCGGGAATGCCTGCGAGTTCTGTAACGGCTGTGATAACTTGGGCGGCGGCAGAGTGGAAACATTTTACCAGCCCTATATCGACGGTGAAAAGGAGATCGCGGAGCTAAACGCCGCCTATCATCGCAGCTTTGTGCGCGGATAACAAAAACGCCGAGAGAGCAATATGCTTTCTCGGCGTTTTTGTTGTATGGTGAGCCATCGGAGATTCGAACTCCGGACCCTTTGATTAAAAGTCAAATGCTCTGCCAACTGAGCTAATGGCTCTCACTGCGCGTCTTGACGCCTATTCATTATAGCAATCCGCAGGGCGTATGTCAACCCTTTTTTCGGTCCGGTCGGGCGGCGAGCGGAATTTTTTTGAAAAATGATTTGCAGTGAGCGGTAGTTCTATGTTATACTGATTATAATTGCGGGAGTAGCGACCTTTGGTCGGGATCGCCCGATCAGAACACGGGAGGGAGCGCCAAGTGGCAGCGGCACAGGATCATATCCGCAACTTTTCGATCATCGCACATATCGACCACGGCAAGTCCACGCTTGCCGACCGGATCCTGGAGGCGACCGAGACGGTCGCGAAGCGGGACATGGAGGCGCAGCTTCTGGACAATATGGAGCTGGAGCGAGAGCGCGGGATCACAATCAAAGCGCGCGCGGTTGCACTCACCTATCACGCGAAGAACGGGGAGGACTACCTGTTCAACCTGATCGATACGCCGGGTCATGTGGACTTTAACTATGAGGTATCCCGTTCACTTGCCGCCTGCGAGGGTGCGGTGCTGGTGGTGGACGCCTCACAGGGGATCGAGGCGCAGACGCTGGGGAACACCTATCTTGCTATCGAGCATGATCTGGAGGTTCTGCCGGTGGTGAATAAAATCGACCTGCCCTCGGCGGATCCTGAGCGGGTCTGCCATGAGATCGAGGATGTGATCGGGATTCCCGCGCTGGACGCGCCGCGCATTTCGGCGAAGATGGGGATCAATATTGAGGAGGTCATGGAGCGGATCGTAACCGATATTCCCGCACCGACGGGAGATGCGTCGGCTCCTTTGCGGGCATTGATCTTTGACAGCTATTATGACAGTTATCGGGGCGTGATCGTCTATATTCGGGTGAAGGAAGGCAGCGTGCGGGTCGGGGATCAGATTCGTATGATGGCGACCGGAGCCGAGTTTACGGTGACCGAACTCGGCTATATGGGTGCGACCGAGCTGGCGCCGCAGGCGGAGCTTTCCGCCGGTGAGGTCGGCTATATCGCCGCCTCGATCAAGAGCATCGGGGACACCCGTGTGGGCGATACCGTCACGCTGGCGAACGCTCCGGCGGCAGAGCCTCTGCCCGGCTACCGGCAGGTGCAGCCGATGGTTTTTTCGGGCATTTATCCGGCGGACGGCGCACGGTACGGCGATCTGCGGGACGCGCTGGAGAAATTGCGGCTGAACGACGCTTCGCTCACCTTCGAGCCGGAAACGTCTTCGGCACTGGGCTTCGGCTTCCGCTGCGGCTTTCTGGGGCTTTTGCATATGGAGATCATTCAGGAGCGGCTGGAACGGGAGTATAACCTTGACCTGATCACCACCGCGCCGTCGGTGGTCTATCGGATCACCCTGACCGATCATTCGGTGGTGATGATCGACAATCCCTCCAACTATCCCTCGCCCGATCTGATCGCCGAGGCGGAGGAACCGATGGTGCGCGCCAATATTCTAACGCCTGCCGATTATGTGGGGAATATCATGGAGCTGTGTCAGGAGCGGCGGGGTATTTTCAAGGACATGACCTATCTGGATCAGACACGGGTGGAGATGCACTATACACTCCCCCTGAATGAGATTGTCTATGATTTTTTCGACGCGCTCAAATCCCGCACCAAGGGGTATGCGTCCTTTGACTATGAACTAAGCGGCTTTGCGCCGTCGAAGCTCGTTAAGCTGGACATTATGCTCAACGGTGAGGTGGTGGACGCGCTGTCGTTTATCGTCCACACCGATAAAGCCTATCCGCGCGCCCGAAGCATTGCCCAAAAGCTCAAGGAGCATATCCCCCGTCAGCTGTTCGAGGTGCCGATCCAGGCGGCGGTCGGGGGCAAGATCATCGCCCGCGAAACGGTGAAGGCGATGCGGAAGGATGTGCTTGCCAAATGCTACGGCGGCGACATCACCCGAAAAAAGAAGCTGCTGGAAAAGCAGAAAGAGGGCAAAAAACGGATGCGTCAGCTCGGCAGCGTAGAGGTGCCGCAGGAGGCGTTCATGGCGGTGTTGAAGCTGGATGAGTAAAGCGGGCGTCTATCTGCATATTCCCTTTTGCGGCAGGAAGTGCAGCTATTGCGATTTCTACTCTCTGCCGGCGGGTCAGAGCCAAATGGAGGCGTACACCGCGGCGCTGGAGCGGGATATTGCCCGCAGTCACGGGATCGAGGCGGACGCCCTTTATCTCGGCGGCGGCACGCCGACCCTGCTGGGGGAGCGCCGTCTGCGGCGGCTGATGGAGGCGGTAAGGGAGCACTTTTCCTTTGTCGGTGAGGCGACCATCGAGGCAAATCCCGAATCGGTCACGCCTGGGCTGCTTTCCGCTTTATTTGATATGGGCTTTAACCGGATTTCATTCGGCGTGCAGTCGATGCGGGAGGAGGAGCTTTCTCTGCTTCGGCGGCGGCATACGCCGCAGCGGGCGGAGCAGGCGATCCTTGACGCCTATGACGCTGGGTTTCGGAACATCTCGGCAGATGTGATGCTCGCTCTGCCAAAGCAGACGGAAAAAACGCTTCGGTACACTTTGTCCCGTTTCACGGCGTTGCCGCTCACCCACATTTCCGCCTACCTGCTTCAGCTGGAGGAGGGTACGCCCTTGGCCGACAGCCATCCCGTTCTCCCCGATGAGGACGAAACGGCGGCGCTTTATCTGATGACGGTCGATATGCTCCAAAAGGCGGGCTTTCGGCAGTATGAGATCTCGAATTTTGCAAAAGAGGGCTATCCCTGCCGCCACAATCTCAAATATTGGCAGGGTGAGCCGTATGTCGGGCTGGGCGCGGCGGCGCACGGCTGTATCGAAAACCGGCGGTATGCCTACCCGCGGGATATCAAGCGGTATTTGACCGGCGCGCCGCCGGAGGACCTCGGCGCGGCGGGCGGCTTTGAGGAAACGGTCATGCTCCGGCTGCGGCTGGTAGAGGGCATGGAATTTCAAAACAGCCGCGTCATAGCGGGGATGCGCCCTTGTGAAGAAGCGGGACTGGTTGTGATCGAGGGGAACCGGCTGCGGCTGACGCCCCGCGGATTTCTGGTATCAAATCTGCTGATCGGCAGAGTGGTGGAACTGGGAGGACAGGAAGAATGAACTACTATAAGGTACGGTTATCGATCGGCGGGCGGACCTATCACCTGCAAACGACCGAGAATGTGGAGTATCTGCATGAGCTTGCGGACGATCTGGATCGGCGGATCACCAAGATCGCCCAGAGCGACGCCGCGATGGACGCGGCAACGGCGGCGGTGCTGGCAGGGCTGGATCTGCTGGATGAGGCGCGCCGCCGGATGGAGGATCAAAGCAATCTGCGGCTCCAGATCAAAAGCTATGCCGATGAGGCGACTGCCGCCAATCGGGAGGCTGCCGAGCTTCGCCAGCGGCTTTACGACCTGCAGGCCGAGATGGACGGGCAGATCAGGATGGAGCTGCCCGCGCAGGAGCCTGTCCGTCCGCTGTGGGATCCCGAGGATTTCGAGATCGTAGACGAGCCGGATGAGTTCTGATCATCCCGAAATACTGGCGCCCGCCGGGAGTATCGAGGCGCTTTACGCGGCGGTACGCGCGGGCGCGGACGCGGTCTATCTGGCGCTTGGCTCCTTCGGCGCCAGACGGCAGGCCAAAAATTTCACCCCGGACGAGCTGTCAAAGGGCGCCGCTTACTGCCGCCTGCACGGGGTCAAGGTCTATCTGGCGGTCAACACCCTCGCCTTTGACCGAGAGCGGGAAATGCTGCTCGATACGGTCGAAACGGCGGTAAAAGCGGGGATAGACGGGGCGATCGTGCAGGACTGGGGCGTGTTTTCCCTGCTGCGGGAGGCGTTTCCCGATCTGCCGCTTCACGGCTCTACCCAGATGAGCGTGCATACGCCTGCGGGCGCTCTGCTTTTGGAGCGGATGGGCGCGCGCCGGGTGGTGCTGGCAAGGGAACTGAGCATCCCCGAGATCGCCGCGATCCGAAAGGCGGTCTCGATCGAGCTGGAGGTGTTCGTCCACGGCGCGCTTTGCTTTAGCATGTCGGGACAGTGTTTGTTCAGCGCAATGCTCGGCTCCCGTTCGGGGAACCGCGGGTACTGCGCACAGCCCTGCCGGCTGCCCTATCGGGTCGGCGGCAGAGAGTGCTATCCGCTGTCCCTCAAAGACCTTTGCGCTTACCCGCTGCTTTCCGAGCTGAAAGCGGCGGGGGTGGATTCCTATAAAATAGAGGGGCGGATGAAGCGTCCCGAATATGTCACGGCCGCGGTGGAGGCGTGCCGGAAAGCGGCTGCGGGCGAGGCGTATGACGCGAAAACGCTGCAGGCGGTGTTCTCCCGCAGCGGGTTTACCGACGGCTATCTCACCGGTCGGCATACCGGCGCGATGTTCGGCGTCCGCCGTCCCGAGGAAGGGGAGCGGGAGGCGCTGCGTCCTCTGGCGGCAAAGGCAAAAAAGGAGAGGGCGGAGATCCCGCTTGCGATGACTCTCTCGGTGCGGGAGGGTGCGCCTGCCCACTTAACCCTTTCGGACGGTGTGCATACCGTCGCCGTGACCGGCGCGGCAGGGGAGCGGGCGCTCCACCTGCCCTTGGACGAAAAGACTGCCGCCGAGGCGCTCGGAAAGCTGGGCGGCACTCCCTTTCTGGCAGAGCAGATCGACTGTGAGATCGCGGCCGGGGTCACCCTTTCCCGCGCCGCCCTCAACGCCCTGCGGCGGGAAGGGGTCGCGCGGCTGGCAGAAGCGCGCAGCGCGTTTGTGCCGCTGCCAAGGCGGCCGGTATCGCCGCTGCCGCC
>CANQKG010000036.1 GCA_947624425.1 uncultured Clostridia bacterium
GCGCCCTAAAAGACGATACCATACAGGGAATTTCTTTTCTGAAAGCAAATGGGTCATATCAATTGACATCGCAGAAGTACACTCGGCTTTTTCGCCTGATCTACTTGAATTTCGGATTAAGGTGTGGTATAATCGTTTGGAACGATGACCATTTTCACAGCCGCGAAAGCGTGTGCTGCGATGTGCGAATTTATGGGCTCTGTGCAATAATGCACCGTGAACCATGTCAGGCGGGGAACCGAGCAGCATTAAGCGGTTGTCCTTATGTGCCGCAGATCAACCTGTATGTTCGCACATCACAGTACATTCTTTCGCATTTCTTTACCGAAAGGGGGTTTTCTCTTGTATCTTGCACTCTACCGCAAATGGCGGCCGAAGCGGTTTGCCGATTTAATCTCGCAGCCGCATATCACCGTCACGCTGCAAAACGAGGTGCGGCAGAACCGGATCGCGCACGCCTATCTTTTCACCGGCTCGCGCGGCACGGGGAAAACCTCCATGTCCCATATCTTTGCCAAGGCGATCAACTGCCTCCACCCGATCGACGGCGAACCCTGCCTGTCCTGTGAGATCTGCCGCGGCCTGGAGGACGGCAGTATTCTGGACGTGGTGGAGATCGACGCCGCGTCCAACAGCGGTGTGGACAATATCCGCGATCTGCGCGAGGCGGCGAATTTCATGCCTTCCCGCTGCCGGTACCGGGTGTATATCATCGACGAGGCGCATATGCTCTCGACCGGCGCGGAAAACGCGCTGCTCAAGATCATGGAGGAACCGCCCGCTCATGTGGTCTTTATCCTTGCGACCACCGAAGTGCATAAGGTGCTTCCCACCATCCGTTCCCGCTGTCAGCGGTTCGATTTCCACCGGATCCGTACCGAGGATATGATGGCGCGGCTTTTGATGATCGCCCGGGAAGAAGGGCTTTCGCTGACCGGCGACGCGGCGCAGCTTTTGGCGCGTATCGCCGACGGCGGTATGAGAGACGCGCTCTCTCTGCTGGATCAGTGCGCTTCCTTTTCCCAAACGATCGATCTCAAAACGGTCAGTACCGCCGCGGGCATTGCCGGTCGGGACGATCTGTTTGCCGTTTCGGAGGCGATCACGGCGAAAAAGCCGGAGGACGCGCTGAAAATCATTCAGGAGCTGCACGACCGTTCGCGTGATCTCGAACGGTTTTGTGAGGAGCTTTTGGATCACTACCGCAATCTGATGCTGATGAAAACGCTCGATCACCCGGAGGACATGGTGATCTGCCTGCCGGAGGAGCTGGAGCGGCTGGGCGCGCTGGCAAAACGCTGTCCGCTTTCCGAGATCCTCTATTGCATGACGGTGCTGCAGGATACCCTTGCTTTACTTCGGCGCACCGCCGGGAAACGGGTGGCAATGGAGCTTTGCATGATCCGGCTTTGCACGCCGTCCCTCTCGGAGGATCCGACTGCGATTTTAAGCCGGCTGGATGCGCTGGAGGCGGCGCTGCGCGCAGGCGCGGCGGTTCCCGTTACCGCCTCGCCGCCCGAGCCGGAGGGATCTCCCTCTTTCGGGAAGATGACCGAGTGGCCGGAGGTGCTGGAGAGGATCCGGAAAAAGGACGCGCTGCTCTATGCGCTTTTGTCCGATTCGTCGGCCTATCTGAGGGGAGACACCCTGCTGATCGATTCGCCCAACCATATGCTCCGGCAGATGATTCGGCAAAACGGGTACAGCAAAACGATACGGGAAGCCTTGGCGGAGCAGACCGGGCAGACATACCGGCTTGCGCTGCGCGGAAATAAGGCCGAACCGAAGGAATCCGAATTATTGCAGACCATTTTACGGCAGGCTAAAGCGGCGGGCGTTCCGGACGAGCCGTCCGCCGGCACACCGACAGAAGAAAGGTAGGAAGCAGTTATGAAAGCAAGATTGCCGCAGGGCTACGGGAAAGGCTCCAACAATTTTAACGATATGCTGAAAAAAGCGCAGAAGATGCAGGAGGATATGAAGCTTGCCCAGGAGGAGCTGGAGCAAAAGGAGTTTACTGCCGCTTCGGGCGGCGGCGTGGTGACCGCCACCGTCAGCGGGAAAAAGGAGATTATAAGCCTCACCATCAAGCCGGAGGCGGTCGATCCCGACGATGTGGAGATGCTGCAGGATCTGGTGATCTCGGCAGTCAATGAAGCGCTCCGTCAGGTGGAGGACACTTCCAACAGCGAGATGGAGAAGATCACCGGCGGGCTGAATCTGCCCGGGTTGCTGTGATGACCGGTATACCGCTTCCGCTGCTGCGGCTCAGCGAACAGTTTGCCGCCCTGCCCGGGATCGGGATGAAAACGGCGCAGCGGCTTGCCTACCATGTGCTGACCATGAATGAGGAGCAGGTGGAGGCTTTTCGGGAAGCGCTTTTGGACGCGCACCAAAATATCCATAACTGCAAGGTCTGTCAGGCGTTTTCCGAAACGGAGCTTTGTGAGATCTGCGCCGATGAGGAACGGGATCACAGCACGATCTGCGTGGTGGAAAGCCCCAAGGATATTGCCGCCTTTGAGCGGATGGGGGAGTACCACGGGGTTTATCATGTGCTGCATGGGCTGATCTCTCCAATGAACGGGATCGGTCCCGATCAGCTTTATATCAAGGAGCTGCTTGCCCGCCTGCAGCAGGGCGGTGTGGAGGAGGTCATCATGTGTACCAATCCCACCGTGGAGGGGGAGGCGACTGCCATTTACCTTTCCCGCCTGCTCAAACCCCTCGGCGTAACGGTGACACGGCTTGCCTACGGTGTGCCGGTCGGCAGCGATTTGGAGTATGCCGACGACGTCACGCTGGGGAAGGCGCTTCAGAACCGGAACGAAATTTGAGGTGTACCGATGGAAGGAAAGACCATCACGGTCAACCGCAAGGCGCGGCATGATTATTTTGTGGAGGAGACCTATGAGGCAGGCATTTCGCTTTGCGGCACCGAGGTCAAATCCCTTCGCGCCGGCAGTGTTAATTTGAAAGACAGCTGGTGCCAGATTCAAAACGGCGAATTGTTTGTACTGCAAATGCACATCAGCCCTTATGAAAAGGGGAATATTTTTAACCGCGATCCAATGCGGCCGAGAAAGCTTTTGATGCACAAGCGGGAGATCAATAAACTGCTGGGGCTGGTTCAGCAGGACAGCTATACGCTGGTGCCGCTCTCCCTCTATTTTAAGGGGGATCGGGTGAAGCTGCAGCTTGGGCTTTGCCGCGGCAAAAAGCTGTATGATAAACGGGCGGACGCCGCACGGCGGGACGCTGCGCGGGAAATAGACCGTGCGATCAAGTCGCAAAACAGATAAGGGAGAAAAAGGCAATGCAGTGTCAGGTCATACCGATCACAGGAGAAACGATAGACCCGTTCGGCGGCGGCAAAGTCACCTTGAACGCTCGGTTGGAGCTTTATCTTTCCGACTGTTTTCCTCTGCCAAACGGGACGCGCCGCTTGGTGCTGATTTGTCCGGGCGGCGGATACACCATGGTCTCCCCTCGCTGTGGGGAGCCGATTGCACTGGCGTTTGCAGGAGCGGGCTTTCACGCGGCGGTACTGCGCTATACCGTTGCGCCGGACGGTTACTTTCCGGCGCAGCTTCTGGAGCTGGCGCACGCCGTGGCGGTTATCCGCACCCACGCGGCAGAATGGCGGTGCGATCCGGACGGTATCATTCTCTGCGGATTTTCGGCCGGCGGACACCTTGCGGCGTCCTATGCCACTCTTTGGACACAATCGTTTCTCTGTGAACAGAAAGGTCTGTCGCGGCAGCTGATTCGTCCCAATGGGGTGATCCTCGGTTATCCGGTGATCTCCTCCGGACAGTATGCCCATCGACCCTCCTTTGACAACCTGCTGGGCGATCGCCGTGAGGACGCCGCGCTGCTGGAGCTCCTTTCGGCTCAACGGCAGGTCAAAGCGGATACGCCGCCCATGTTCCTCTGGCATACCGTGGAGGACCAGGTGGTACCGGTTCAGAATTCAATCGAAATGGCGGCGGCATTGGCGGAGCATCATATTTCGTTTGAACTGCATATTTTCCCGCGGGGCGGACACGGATTGGCGCTTTGTGACGAGCGCACTGCCGTAGGTCCCGGCAGCTTGCAGCCGGAGGCAGCCGCTTGGCTGGATCTGGCAATTCGCTGGGCAAAGGAACTGGGACAATGAGCGAAAGAAAATCTATGCGGGAGTATCTTGCGGCTTTTTTAACCGCTTCACAGTATCCCGAAAAAGCGGTAAGCTGCCTGCTTTCCGCTTACGATGCCATAACTTCCTGCCCCGACACACGGTCGGAATGGGAGTCGGCGCTTGAAGCATATAGGCAGGATCAAAACTGCGATTATAATGCATTGCGGAATACCGCCCGCAGTATTGCTCTGCGGCTTCGGTTTCACCCCTATACGGCGGAGCTTCTGCTTTTTCTTTGCCTCACCCGCACTCTGCTCGAACGGTACCGTGCCGAGGGTATTCCGGAAGAAATTTTTGCCGATTCGGTCGCCGATCTGCGCTGGAAGCTGGACGAATGTCTGGAGGTTTACGGTATCTGCGGCGCCTTTGTGGGAGAATGGTTTCCCGGCTTTTTCCGTATGCAGCGGTTTGCCATCGGCAGATTGCAGTATGAATGGTATCCGTTCGGTCATACTTATGAGAAGAACGGTATCTCACTTAAACCGAACGATCGGGTTTTGTATCTGCACATTCCGCGCACCGGCACGCCGCTGGCAGAAAAGGCATGCGATGACTCCATTCGGCGTGCGGCGGAGTTTTTCCGCAGCCGGTACGGGATTGCCGGACCCCTTGCCTTTGTCTGCGATTCTTGGCTTTTGTATCCGCCAAACCGCACGATCCTGCCGGAGCAGTCGAATATCCGCTGTTTTATGGAGCGGTTTGAGATCATTTCCTCCGGCGAATATGGGGAGGATCATCCCGACCTCTGGCGGCTGTTTGACCGGCAGTATACCGGCGATCCGAGAACGCTGCCGTATGACAGCTCGCTGCGCCGCGCTTATGTGGATCACCTGATGCAAGGCGGAAAAACCGGATACGGCGTAGGGATATTTTTCGTATCATAGGGAGGAATAATATGGGGGCGTAAAGGTTTCGACGGGGATTTTGAAACCGAGTAAGCGGGTAGAGTGGGCGAAAACTCTTAAATCGTCGCACTTAAAAATAAACGCTAACGATAATTTAGCATACGCTGCTTAAACTGACGGCAGCCGTTCTCTGCCGGAGAACCACGAACGGCAGCAGAGCGTGACTTTAGTGGTGAACGCCGCAGAACGGCAGCCCCGCCGCCTGCGGTGTATCAGGGGCTACCGATGACCGCAGCCTGTTTGTCGGCGGCGGACAGAGGGAATACCAAAGATAAACTACACCCGTAGAAAGCTCGGCGGACAGATTTTCGGACGCGGGTTCGATTCCCGCCGCCTCCACCACGTCGTCGCGGACTATGTATCGTTCGCGACGACTTTTCTTTTGAAAAGTCATCTCTCACTCACGCCGTCGCTCCTCCTTTCCGCAAAAAGTCACGCTCGGCTCGCCTGCTCGGTTGTAAACGCCCTCGCAGCGGCTCGCTGTCGCTGCCGACTTTTTGCGGTTTTGCCGATTTTTACTTCTTCATGGCGTCGGCGCAGATTTCACTTATGAAAAGAGCGGGTTTATGGTATCATAATGGTCGCCGCTTTTGTCGGCCGACAAATTGCTTACCGGCAGGAAGAAGCCGTATTGACAAAATGAGGATATTTGTTTACAATAAAACTGTATGTGGTTTGCGGACACACAATTCGGTTTGGAGGCAGTTTTATGAATATTCAGATGTTGACAGATGAGCGGCCGATCCTGCATGCGGCGTCCGAATTGCAGGGCTATCTGAGCCGGATGGGAGCGGAGGAAATATTACCGCCAAGCTGGACGCTCGGCGTGCGGGACCTGACGCCTTACGGGCTCCAGCCGCCGCGGGACCCGAAGCTGGACGATTCCTATGCGTTTTGCGTGGACGGGCAGCAGGCGTATGTATACGGAAGCAATTCCCGCAGCGTGCTGCTGGGCGTTTATCACTATCTCCGTATGATCGGCTGCCGCTTTTTGCGTCCCGGCGGCGCGTATGAGGTCGTGCCGGTCAAAGAAAAGGCGGAGGACTTTTTTGCACAGTGTGCGCATTCGGCCAGTATGCGGCACCGCGGCGTCTGCATCGAGGGTGCCGATTCGATCGAGAATGTGCTGGATTTCATCGACTGGCTGCCGAAGCTCGGGTTCAACAGCTTTTTCCTGCAATTCAAATATCCGCACACATTTCTTCAAAAATGGTACGAGCATATCAACAATCCCCAGATTGCGCCTCAGAAATGGACGATGGCGCAAACCGTTGCGGCGGACGCCGTGATGAACGAGGCAATCGAAATGCGGGGACTGCTGCAGCACCGTGTGGGTCACGGCTGGACAGGCGAGGCGCTGGGCTATACGGCGACCGGCTGGGATAAGGATCATTCCGAAATGTCGCCCGAGACCACCGAGCTTTTGGCCGAGATCAAAGGGGAACGGAAGCTGTTCGGCGGCGTGCCGACCAACACCAATCTCTGCTATTCCAATGAAAAGGCCGTGAAGCTCTACGCTGACTGCGTGATCGCCTATGCGAAAGAGCATCCGGAGGCGGACTTTCTCCATCTTTGGCTGGCCGATTTGTTCAACAATGTTTGCGAATGCGAAAACTGCAGCAAGAAGATTGTGACCGATCACTATATTCATATGCTGAATGTGATCGATGAAATGCTCACTGCACAAGGGCTGGATACCAAGCTTGTGTTTCTGCTTTATCAGGAGCTGCGCTGGCCGCCGCAGACCGAACAGCTCAATCATCCCGATCGATTCATGCTGATGTTCGCGCCGATCAGCCGCACCTTCTTGAAATCCTATTCGCATGCCGGCGAGCTTCCGCCGATCCCGCCGTATGAACTCAACCATATTCAGATGCCCACCACCATGGAGGCAAATCTCTCCTATCTCAAGGCATGGCAGGAGCGGGTGAACTGCGACAGCTTTATCTATGACTATCATTTGGGGAAGGCGCATTACGGCGATCCCGGTTATGTACATATCTCGAAGATCATCTGCGAGGATATCAAAGCCAACAAGAGCCTCGGCATGGACGGCATCAACAGCTGTCAGGAGCTGCGCGCCGCTTTCCCGAATGCGCTGCCGAACTATGTGATGGGTCTGGCGTCGCTGGATGTGGAGCTGACCTTTGAGCAGGTGGCCGAGGAATACTACCGCAGCGCCTACGGCGCACGGTGGCAGGAGGCGCTCGGGTATCTGACCCGCGTGTCGGAGCTGTATAATGCCGACTATGTGATGGGGATGGGCAAACCGCAAAATCCCGATATGGCAAAGCGGTTTGAAGCCGTGCTGCGGCTTGCAGATGAATTTGCGCCGACCATTGAGGCGGCTTTGGCGGACGGGCTTTCGCCTGTCGAGCGCCGTTTCTGGGAGGAGCTGGCGTATCACCGGGATTATCTGACCACCTTTACCCATGCGCTTCTCAAGCGGGCAAAGGGGGAGGACCCGACCGCCGACTACCACGCATTTGCCGATCTGGTGCGCCGTATGGAGCCGCGTTTCCAGCAATCGCTCGATGTTTACCGCGTTTTGCAGGTGACCCGGAATTTCACCGGACTGCACGAATAAAACAAACGGATGAAAAGGCAGGATTTTCCTGCCTTTTCCCTTGACAGTAAAATTTGAGGGTGATATAATATAAGTACATATATTGAAGTCGGGTGATGTTCCGCTTTGGGGGTAAAAGCGCGGGCGTCATACCGTTTCAGAAAAAAGGGAGGATTATCAGATGAAGTACTTTTTAGACAGTGCAAAGTTGGATCAGATCAAGTACGCCTATGAGACCTTTGGGATCGACGGCGTGACCACCAATCCCCGGCATATCATGCTCAGCGGGAAACCGTTCATGACTGCCATCACCGACATTGCGAACTGGATCAGAGGCGAGGGGCTGGACGGCTACGAGAGATTCCCTGTTTCGGTGGAGATCAATCCGCACCTCGACAATGCGGCGGATATGATCGCCGAGGCAAAGAAGATTTCTGCGATCTGCCCGAATTTCGTCATCAAGATTCCCGCGACCGAGGCGGGCGTTACCGCTGCGCGCGCATTGGAGCAGGAGGGCATCCGCACCAATGTGACCCTGATCTTCTCGCCGTCTCAGGCAATGCTGCCGGCAAAGAACGGTTCTCTGTTCGTTTCTCCCTTTATCGGCTGGAAAGAGGCAAACGGCGAGGATTGCCGGAAGTACATCAAGGATATCGTGGATATCTATAAGAACTACGGCTTCTACGGCAAGACCCAGATCATCTGCGCCGCAATGCGGACGCCGAAGCAGATCGTGGACTGCGCGCTGGCGGGCGCCGACATCGTCACCACCGGGCTGGAGGTCTATCAGGACAGCATGAAGCATGCCTTTACCACACAGGGTATCGGCACCTTCACCGATGCGTGGGATCATACCGTCACCGAATAAAATATGGGTTTGTGACTTGTGGCAGAAAAATTTTCTGCCACAAGTTGCAATGGAGGCAATATGAAACATATTTACTTAAATCTGAAACGGTTTGATGTGCCGACCGAGCTGGGCGGCGTCAACCGCCTTGCGCCTCTGACCGAGTGGGGCGCACAGATCGTGACCGGCACGCAGGCAGGACTTTCGCAGTACGACCCGTCCGAGGTGGAGTTTATCCAGTTCTTCCCGGAGGCGCACCTGCTCAACGCAGTCGCCGCCAGAACGGCGGACAGCCGCGTGCAGCTGGGCAGCCAGAGCGTGTTCCGTGAGAACACCGCGGTAGGCGGCAACTTCGGCGCGTTCACCACCAACCGTCCCGCTTCAATCGTCAAGGCGCTGGGCTGCGAAGCCACGCTGATCGGTCACTGTGAGGAGCGCAACGACAAAAAAGGAATTCTCGCGGAAGCGGGCGTCACCGATGCGAAAGCGGTCAACCGCCTGCTCAATCGGGAGATCGCCTGTGCGCTGGACGCAGGGCTGAAGGTGGTCTACTGCATCGGCGAAACTTCGGAGGAGCAGCCCGCATGGGAAGAAGTGCTGGGCGAGCAGCTGGATATCGGTCTTGCCGGGGTGGATAAATCCCGCGTGGTGATCGCCTATGAGCCGGTCTGGAGCATCGGCCCGGGCAAAACGCCTGCCGATAAGGACTATATCACCAAGATCGCGCGGTTTGTCAAAGCGCGTACCGGCGGTATGGACGTCGTCTATGGCGGCGGCTTGAAATCGGATAACGCGGCGATGCTTGCCTCGATTCCGGAGATTTCCGGCGGTCTGATCGCGCTCACCCGCTTTACCGGCGAGATCGGCTTCTATCCCGACGAGTATCTGGAGATCATCCGGCTCTATCTCGGCAAATAAGAAAGGAACGATACGATGAAACTGGAATTTGAATATGGTCACGGCATGATGGCGGCGGAGCTGCCGGATACCACCGATGTATTTATCCCCGGTGAAACGGTTCCCGATCCGGAATGTCTGCCGCAGGATTGGGACAGCCTTTATCAGGCAACGCTCGAGAGTATCCGTCACCCGATCGGTATGCCGACTTTGACCGAGCTTGCTAAGCCGGGCGATAAGGTGGTCATCGTGATCCCCGATATCGTCAAGGGCGGCAACCAGCCCACCTCTCACCGGAAGGTGTCGATCCGCGCCTGCCTCGACGAGCTGTATTCGGTCGGCGTGAAGAGGGAGGATGTGCTGCTTCTTTTCTCCAACGGTCTGCACCCCCGTGCCACCGTGGCGGAGATGAAAACCATTCTGGGCGAGCAGCTTTTCTCGGAGTTCTATCCCACCGGTCAGATCACCAGCCACGACAGCGAGGATTACGATCATATCGTCGATCTCGGCTACGCCTCGAACGGCGACCATGTGCTGATGAACAAATATGTCTATGACGCCGATGTGGCGATTTTGATCGGCCACACCCAGGGCAACCCCTACGGCGGCTATTCCGGCGGCTATAAGCACTGCGCGACCGGCATCAGCCATTGGCGGAGCATTT
>CANQKG010000037.1 GCA_947624425.1 uncultured Clostridia bacterium
CTGATTTGAAGAAAATTCCTGAAAAAAAAGGAGTTTTTTTCTTTTTCGGCGAAAAAATGTGTGATGAAAGAGAAAACCTACGAAAAGGAAGCGGCGTTCCTCTCTCCCTATGCCAAGCATTCGAAGGATACGCTCGGGCGCATGCGGGAGGAGACCCCGTGCACGATGCGTACGGAGTTTCAGCGCGACCGCGACCGCATCATTTACTCCAAGTCGTTCCTGCGTCTGAAGAATAAGACGCAGGTTTTCTTCGCGCCGGACGGCGACCACTATATGTCCCGTCTCACGCACACGCTCGACGTGTCGCAGATCGCGCGTTCGCTTGCGAGAGGGCTCTCTCTGAACGAGGATCTCGCCGAGGCGATCGCGCTGGGGCACGATCTCGGGCACACGCCGTTCGGCCACGCGGGGGAGCGGGCGCTGGGTCGTATTTGTCCTCACGGCTTTGTCCACAGCAGGCAGTCGGTGCGGGTGGTGGATCTGCTTGAAAAGGACGGCAAGGGCTTAAATCTCACCTATGAGGTGCGCAACGGGATCGCCTGCCATACAAACGGGCGGGCCGCCACGCTGGAAGGGCGGGTGGTGCTGCTCAGCGACAAGCTTGCCTATGTGAACCACGATATCGACGATGCGATCCGCGCCGGTGTGCTGCGGGAAAGCGACCTGCCGCAGGACTGCATTGCGGTGCTGGGCGGAACAAAAAGCGACCGGATCGATACCGTGATCCATTCGGTGGTGGGAAACAGCGCCGACGATATCCGGATGTCACCCGAGGTGGAACGCGCCCAAAGCGAGCTGCGCCGCTTCCTGTTTCGGGAGCTTTATGTCAACCCCACCGTAAAATCGGAGGAAGTGCGGGCGGAAGGGGTCGTCACCGCTTTATATGAGTATTTTCTGGAACATCCGGCCGAGATGCCCCGCTTTTATCGGGAGATCGCGCGGCAGGAGGATCTGCCCCGCGCCGTCTGTGACTATATCGCAGGGATGACCGACAGCTACGCCGTGCGGGTTTACCGGCAGCTTTTTCTGCCCAAGGCGTGGACGAAGTAAAAGGAAGGAGGACGGGATATGCCGATACCGCAGAGCTTTATCGAAAAGCTGAAATATGCCTGTGATCTCGAAAATGTCATGTCCTCCTATGTGGAATTCAAGCGGGAAGGGCGGAACAAAAAATGCCTCTGCCCGTTTCATTCCGAGAAAACGCCCTCGCTGGTGCTTTATCCCGAGAACCAGTCCTTCTACTGCTTCGGGTGCGGCGCGGGCGGCGATGTGATCACCTTTATCCGGCTGATCGAAAATCTCGATTACCCGTCCGCCGTCCGGTTTTTGGCACAGAAGGCGGGACTGCCGATGCCGGAGGACGAAAAGGATACCGACCTGTCCGCTCGGAAATCCCGTATTCTGGAGATGAACCGGGAGGCGGCGCGGTTTTTCCATCAGTGTCTGCTCTCGGAGGAGGGAAAGGCAGGACGCGCCTATTTTGCTTCGCGGCGGCTGACCGGGAAAACGGTCAAAACCTACGGGCTCGGCTACGCGCCGGACGGCTGGAACGCACTGCGGGATCATCTCCGCCAAAAGGGGTACCGCTATGAGGAGATGGAGGAAGCGGGGCTGGTCGCCAAAAGCAAAAAGGGCGACAGCTATTACGATTATTTCAGGAACCGGGTGATCTTCCCGATCATCGATTTGCGGGGAAGCGTGGTCGGCTTCGGCGGCCGTGTGTTGGATGACGGCAAGCCCAAATATCTCAACACCAAGGATACGCCGGTGTTCCAAAAAAGCCGTATCCTGTTCTCGATGAATTTTGCCAAAAAGGATACCGGCCGCAGGCTGATCCTCTGTGAGGGGAATATAGACGTCATCACCATGTACCAGGCGGGCTTTCACAATGCGGTGGCCACCTGCGGCACCGCGCTGACTGAGGAGCAGGCGCGCCTGATCGCACAGTATGCCGACGAGGTGGTGATCGCCTACGATTCGGACGCGGCTGGGCAGAAAGCGCTTTCCCGCGCGCTGGAAATTTTTTCCCGCGTAACGGTCACGCCCCGCGTGCTTTCGATGGAGGGCGCCAAGGATCCCGATGAGTACATCAATAAATTCGGGTTAGAGCGGTTCAAAAGGCTGGTGGACGGCGCCGAGCAGGCGTCGGATCACGCGCTGAATACCGCCGCGTTCGGCTGCGATCTGGGGACGGACGAAGGACGGCTTGCCTATCTCAATCGGGCGCTGCCGATTTTGAGCGGGATCCCAAACGCGATCGAACGGGAGGTTTACGCGGGCAGGGTCAGCAAGGAGACCGGCGTTTTGAAGGAAACCATTCTGTCGCAGGCGGCGGCTTTGTCCCGCCGGGAGCGAAACCGGATCAAAAAGCGGGAATGGCAGGCGGTGCAGAGCGGCAGAGAGCAGTATCGCGATCCGCTGGATCCGAAGCGGGGAGAGCATCTGCGGGAAGCCAAGGCGGAGGAGGAGATACTCCGGTACCTCTTTGCCTGCCCCGAGGAGATCGGCTCGGTCGCCGCGTCGCTGGCGCCGGAGGATTTCGTCTCCGATTTTTACCGGCGGGTCTATGAGGCGCTGCAGGCGGCGCCTGCCGAACACGCCGCCGATCTTTCGCTGATGTCGGCGCAGTTCACCCCGCAGGAGATGGGACGGATCGCCGGACTGCTGGCGCGGGGAAACGGTATGAGCCAAAGCAAAAAGCAGTGCGACGACTGCATTGCGGTGCTGCGGGCGTACCGCGGGAAGAAAACTCCCAAAGAGATTGCCGAAATGTCTTCGCAGGAGCTTGCGGAGTATTTTAAAAAGCAACAGGAATTGAAACGGAAAAAGACGGGTCATTGAGGAGGACGCATCGTATGGCGGAAAAGCAGGAAAAGAAACTCACCATTCAGGATCTGCTGGAGCAGGGAAAGGCAAAGGGAAAACTGACCACCAAGGAGATCGGCGATGTGCTGGAGGGCTTGGATTATGACGCGGAGCAGCTTGAGAAGCTGTACGAGTCGATGGAGACGCTGCATATCGAAGTGGTGGAGAATATGGAGCCGGAGGAGGACGTCCTTGCGGTAGAGGAGACTGCCTCTATGGACGAGGTGCTGCTCTCGGAGGGGATCAGCATCGACGATCCGGTCAAGGTCTATCTCAAGGAGATCGGCCGCGTGCCGCTGCTGACCGCGGAGGAGGAGCTGGAGATCGCCCGCCGTATGGCGGAGGGCGATCCGGAGGCGCGCCGCCGCCTGTCCGAGGCGAATCTCCGTCTGGTGGTCAGCATTGCCAAACGGTACGTGGGGCGGAGCGGTATGCAGTTTCTCGATTTGATCCAGGAGGGCAATCTGGGACTGATTAAGGCGGTGGAGAAGTTCGACCATACCAAGGGCTTTAAGTTTTCCACCTATGCCACCTGGTGGATCCGGCAGGCGATCACCCGTGCCATCGCCGATCAGGCGCGTACCATCCGGATCCCCGTCCATATGGTCGAGACGATCAATAAAGTGAAAAAGGCAAGCAGTCAGCTGCTCCACGAAAACGGGCACGATCCCAGCGCGGAGGAGATCGCCGAGCGGCTGGAGATCTCGTCCGACAAGGTGCGGGAGATTTTGCGGGTCGCGCAGGAGCCGGTCTCGCTGGAAACGCCGATCGGCGAGGAGGAGGACAGCCATCTGGGCGACTTTATCCCGGACGAGGATGCGCCCGCACCGGCGGACGCCGCCTCTCATACTCTGCTGAAAGAACAGCTGAGCGATGTGCTGGGCACTTTGACCGAACGGGAAGCCAAGGTGCTGCGGCTCCGCTTCGGGCTGGATGACGGCCGCTCCCGCACCTTGGAGGAGGTCGGCAGGGAGTTTGACGTCACCCGTGAGCGGATCCGGCAGATCGAGGCGAAGGCGCTGCGGAAGCTGCGTCACCCCAGCCGGAGCAAACGGCTGAAGGATTTCCTGAATTAGAGGGTAGAAGGAATGTATATCACATTGGAAACGGATTATGCGATCCGGATCATGCTTTCGCTGGCACGGGAGGGCGGCAGGAAAAACGCCGGCCGTCTGTCGGAGCAGACCGGCGTGACCCGCCGGTTCACCCTGAAGATCCTCTATAAGCTGACCGAGCAGGGATTGGTGCGCTCCCATAAGGGCGCGCAGGGCGGCTATGAATTGGCGCGTCCGGCGGATCGGATCACATTGTACGAGGTGCTGGAGGCCATGGAGGGACCCTATTGGTTCAGCCGGTGCCTGGCGGATCACGCCAGCTGCTCCTGCCCCGATGATGTGGCATGTAAGGCGCATCATGTGTTTCGGGAGGTTTCCGAAACGGTGCGGGAGCGGCTCAGCCGCGTCACCCTCCAAAGCCTGCTGTAACTTGCTTTGAGGATAAACGCAATTCTGCTTGATGGACTGTGAATCCCACCACCATGCTGACGCATGGTTCCCCTCCCTTTCACAAGGGAGGTTTTGACAAGGACGGCAGCATAGCGGTTTGAAATGGGATAAGTGCATACAGTAAAATCTTCACCGTCAAACCTTCCGGTGGTTTGTTCAGCACAATCTTCCGTCAGCGTGTTTTGCTGAAATTTCTATCAAAACTTGCTTGGTCGCCAGTGCCTCCCTTGTGAAAGGGAGGGGGACCGCGCTTCGCGCGGTGGAGGGATTCAAGACTCACTTGCTTTGTGAAAACCGTAAGTCTACGGCAGACGAAAGCCCTGACTTGCTTTCTGAAACCCGCTTCGACGTCATTTCATACCACACGCTTCCCAATACTCGGAAGCGTGTTTTTGTGCTGTCCGCCGAAATTTCGGACGGCTTTTTTTCTTTTTTGGACAAAATACAGAAAATCAAACCGCTATCCAGTTTTTGCTTGACTTTCCGCTTGGATTTGTGCTAAGATTTACTATGTATCATAATGGGTGAATGTACCCTCTGAGCAAGGAAAAAATTCCCCATGATAGCAAAAAATAAAGCAGTTTTTGCACGAAATGCATAATCGAGCGCTTATTTTAGCACTGTATTTCATGGGGATGCACAAATTGCGGGAACGGAGTGATCTGGCTGATGAATGTAAAAGAGGTCAAGCTCGGAAAAGTTGTGAGAAAGAGCTTCTCGAAGATCGACGAGGTTTTGGAGATGCCCAACCTCATCGAGGTGCAGAAGCAGTCTTATGAATGGTTCTTGAAGCACGGGCTGAAGGAGGTGCTGGAGGAGGTATCCGCCATCACCGACTATAACGCCAATCTGGTGCTGGATTTTATCGACTACCGGCTGGATGATGAGCCGAAATATTCGGTGGAGGAGTGCAAGTCGCGGGATGTGACTTACGCGGCGCCGCTTCGGGTGACTGCCCGCCTGCTCAATAAAGAGACCGGCGAGGTCAAGGAGCAGGAGATCTTTATGGGCGATTTCCCGTTGATGACGCCCAGCGGCACCTTTGTCATCAACGGCGCGGAGCGGGTCATCGTCTCCCAGCTGGTGCGTTCTCCCGGCGTGTATTATGACGAGAGCTATGACAAAACCGGCAAAAAGCTGTTCACCTCGACCGTGATCCCCAACCGCGGCGCGTGGCTGGAGTATGAAACCGATTCGAGCGACACCTTCTATGTCCGGATCGATAAGAACCGGAAGATCCCCATCACCGTTTTTCTGCGGGCGCTGCTCTGCCTGCGGGACGATGCGATCGGCGACGGGGAAAGCCTTCTGACCGATATGCGGGGCGTGGACAGCGAGATCCTCGATATCTTCGGGGAGGACGAGCGGATCATCTCCACCATGCAGAATAAGGACAATACCCAAAACGGGGAGGAGGCGCTGCTGGAGGTTTACCGGAAGCTCCGTCCCGGCGAGCCGCCGACGGTGGAGGGCTCTGCCACCCACCTGCGGAACCTGTTCTTTGACGATTACCGGTACGATTTGTCGCGGGTCGGCAGATATAAGTACAACAAAAAGCTGGCGATCGGCGCCCGCATTGCGGGGTATACCCTGTCGAGGCCGGTGGTCAATCCGCTGACCGGCGAGGTGATGGCCGAATCCGGCGAGATGGTCACCCGCACATTGGCCGATCAAATCGAGCGCGCCGGCGTGGACACCGTTTACCTGACGGTAGACGAGCGGGAGATCAAGGTGATCTCCAACGGCACGGTCGATATCAATGACTATATCGAGATCGACGCGGCGGAGTACGGCTTGAAGGAGCGGGTGCGCTTCTCGGTGCTCAAGGATATTCTGGATCACGCCGATTCCCCCGAGCAGGCAAAGGAGCAGGTGATCGCCCGCGCCCGTGAGCTGGCGCCGCGGCATATCACCAAGGACGATATTTTGGCTTCGGTCAATTATATGAACAATCTCGCCTACGGCGTGGGTCAGGTGGACGACATCGACCATCTGGGCAACCGCCGGATCCGTTCGGTCGGCGAGCTATTGCAAAATCAGTTTAGAATCGGCTTTTCCCGCATGGAGCGGGTGATCCGGGAGCGGATGACGCTGCAGGCGCAGGATATGGACGTCATCACGCCGCAGGCGCTCATCAATATCCGCCCGGTGGTGGCGGCGATCAAGGAGTTCTTCGGCTCCTCGCCCCTCAGCCAGTTTATGGATCAGACAAACCCGCTGGCGGAGTTGACCCATAAGCGGCGTCTGTCCGCGCTGGGGCCGGGCGGTCTGTCCCGTGACCGCGCCGGATTTGAGGTGCGCGACGTGCATTACAGCCATTACGGCAGAATGTGCCCGATCGAGACGCCGGAAGGTCCGAATATCGGCCTGATCTCCTATCTGGCCTCCTTTGCGCGGATCAATGAGTACGGCTTTATCGAGGCGCCCTATCGGAAGGTGGATAAAAAGACCGGCCGTGTGCTGGACGAGGTTCATTACATGACCGCCGATATGGAGGATAACTTCGTGGTCGCGCAGGCGAACGAGCCGCTGACCGACCGGAACACCTTTGCCCGCAACCGCGTCAACGCCCGGTACCGGGACGAGATTTTGGAGATCGACCGGGATAAGGTGGACTATATGGACGTGTCGCCGAAGATGATGGTGTCGGTGGCGACCGCCATGATCCCGTTCTTGGAGAACGACGACGCGAACCGCGCGCTGATGGGCGCGAACATGCAGCGCCAGGCGGTGCCGCTGATGAAAACCGAGGCGCCGATCGTCGGCACCGGTATCGAGTATAAGGCAGCGGTGGACTGCGGCGTCACCGTGATTGCCGAGCAGTCCGGCACGGTGGAGCGGGTCAGCGCGGACGAGATCGTGATTCGGGACGACGCGGGCGAGCTGCATCCCTATCACCTGATCAAGTTCCTCCGCTCCAACTCCAGCACCTGCTGCAACCAGCGCCCGATCGTGAATGTGGGCGATAAGGTGGAGAAAGGGGAGGTCATCGCGGACGGCCCCGCCACCTGCAACGGCGAGATCAGCCTCGGCAAGAACGCCCTGATCGGGTTTATGACATGGGAAGGCTATAACTACGAGGACGCCGTTTTGATCAACGAAAAGGTCGTGCGGGACGATGTGTTCACCTCGATCCATATCGAGGAGTACGAGCTGGAGGCGAGGGATACCAAGCTCGGCAGTGAGGAGATCACCCGCGATATCCCCAACGTGGGGGACGACGCCCTGAAGGATCTGGACGAACGGGGTATCATTCGGATCGGCGCCGAGGTGCGTGCCGGTGATATTCTGGTCGGCAAGGTCACCCCGAAGGGCGAGACCGAGCTGACCGCCGAGGAGCGGCTGCTCCGCGCCATCTTCGGCGAGAAGGCACGGGAGGTGCGGGACACCTCGCTGCGCGTACCGCACGGCGAGTACGGCACCATTGTGGACGTCAAGGTGTTCACCCGTGAGAACTTTGATGAATTAAATCCCGGCGTGAATATGGTGGTGCGGTGCTATATCGCCCAGAAGCGGAAGATCAGCGTCGGCGATAAGATGGCGGGCCGCCACGGCAACAAGGGCGTGGTATCCCGTATCCTGCCGCAGGAGGATATGCCGTTTTTGCCGGACGGCACACCGCTTGATATCGTGCTCAACCCGCTGGGCGTGCCGTCCCGTATGAATATCGGGCAGGTGCTGGAGGTGCATCTCGGCTATGCCTGTAAGGCGCTGGGCTGGAAGGTCATGACCCCGGTGTTCGACGGCGCGCATGAGGAGGATATCCGTGAGTGCCTGAAGATGGCGGGCTATCATGAGGACGGCAAGACCACCCTGATCGACGGGCGTACCGGCGAGCCGTTCGACAATCCCGTCACCGTCGGCATCATGTACTATCTCAAGCTGCATCATCTGGTGGACGATAAGATCCACGCCCGTTCCACCGGTCCTTATTCGCTGGTCACCCAGCAGCCGCTGGGCGGTAAAGCCCAGTTCGGCGGGCAGCGGTTCGGCGAGATGGAGGTCTGGGCGCTGGAAGCCTACGGCGCGGCCTACACCCTGCAGGAGATTTTGACCGTCAAGTCGGACGATGTGGTAGGCCGTGTCAAGACCTATGAGGCGATCGTCAAGGGTCAGAACGTGCCCGAGCCGGGCGTGCCGGAGTCCTTTAAGGTGCTGATTAAGGAATTGCAGTCGCTGGGACTGGACGTCAAGGTGCTGGATCAGAATAATGAGGAGATCGATCTGGTACAGTCTTTTGACGATGAGGATATTTCGTTCCGCCGCGCCGAGGAGGAGCCTGTCTTTGACGAGCGCTCGGTCGAGGTGGAGGATGAGCTGTCGGACGGATTTACCGTTGCCCACCCGGACGATGAGTCGGAAGAAGAGCCGGAAGAGGAAGACGATTACGGCGACTTCCAACTGGATCTGGGCGATGCATTTGAAACGGACGATGAGCCGGAAGACTAAGGAAAGGGAGTTCGGATGATGGAATTTAACACCTTTGAATCGATCAAGATCGGTCTCGCTTCACCGGATCAGATCCGGGAATGGTCCTACGGAGAGGTCAAAAAGCCGGAGACGATCAATTACCGTACTCTGAAGCCGGAACGGGACGGATTGTTCTGTGAGCGCATTTTCGGGCCGCAGAAGGACTGGGAATGTCACTGCGGCAAGTATAAGCGGCTGCGTTATAAGGGTAAGATCTGCGAACGCTGCGGCGTGGAGGTCACCCGTGCCAAGGTGCGCCGTGAGCGCATGGGCCATATCGAGCTGGCGGCGCCTGTCTCCCATATCTGGTATTTCAAGGGGATCCCTTCCCGTATGGGTCTGCTGCTGGACATCACACCCAGACGGCTGGAGGAAGTGCTGTATTTTGCAAAATATATCGTGATCGACCCGGGCGATACCGGTATGGATAAGTGCCAGCTTCTTTCTGAGCAGGAATATCTGGATATGCGGGAGAAGTATGAGGACGATTTCCGCGCCGGCATGGGCGCCGAGGCGGTTCGGGAGCTTCTAAAAGAGCTGGATCTGGATCAGATGTCGGCTGATATGCGGGAGGAGCTGGAAAACGCCACCGGTCAGAAGCGGGTTCGCCTGCTCAAACGGCTGGAGGTGGTGGAGGCATTCCGCCAGTCCGGGAACCGTCCCGAGTGGATGATTTTGGAAGTCCTGCCGGTCATTCCGCCCGACCTGCGCCCGATGGCGCAGCTGGACGGCGGCCGGTTTGCGACCTCCGACTTAAACGATCTCTACCGTCGCGTCATCAACCGGAATAACCGTCTGCAGCGGCTGCTGGAACTCAATGCGCCGGACATCATCGTCCGGAATGAGAAGCGGATGCTGCAGGAGGCGGTGGACGCGCTGATCGACAACGGCAGACGGGGCAGACCGGTGACGGGGCCGAACAACCGCCCGCTCAAATCGCTGTCCGATATGCTCAAAGGTAAGCAGGGACGGTTCCGCCAGAATCTGCTCGGTAAGCGGGTGGACTATTCGGGGCGTTCGGTCATCGTGGTCGGACCCGATCTGAAAATGTACCAGTGCGGCCTGCCGAAGGAGATGGCGCTGGAGCTGTTCAAGCCTTTTGTGATGAAGCGGCTGGTCGAGACCGGCGC
>CANQKG010000038.1 GCA_947624425.1 uncultured Clostridia bacterium
TGGCTGTGGGGCGAGGGAAAAGCGACCGCCCTGCAGAGCTTTGAAGAAAAAACCGGTCTGCGCGGGACGGTGATCTCCGCCGTCGATCTGGTTAAAGGGATCGGCAAGCTGGCAGGCATGACGGTGCCGGATATTGAGGGTGCGACCGGCTATATCGACACGAATTTTTCGGGGAAGGCGGATGCCGCAATCCGTGCCTTAAAACAGGGCAGCGATTTTGTATACATTCATGTGGAAGCGCCTGACGAGTGCGGACACCGGCACGAAATCGAAAACAAGCCGAAATCGATCTCGCTGATCGACCACAAAATCCTCTCGCCGCTGCTTACGGCATTGGAGGAATACGATGATTACAAGGTGATGATCCTGCCCGATCATGCCACACCGCTTTCACTGCGTACCCACACCTCCGACCCGGTTCCGTTTTTGATCTACCACAAAAACGGAACGAAAAAGGCGCCGGTCGATTGTCTGGACGAAGCACACGCCGCCAAAACCGGTGTGGTTGTCACCAAAGGTCCCGAGATCATGAACCTGTTTTTGACAATAGACTGATAAAAGCAGGCTGTTCGTTTAGGAACAGCCTGCTTTTTTAATCGGAAAATTTCTCTTTTACCTTGTCGAAGAAGCTCTTTCGCTTTTTGTAGTTTTTCTCGTCCAGCGAGTCCTCGAACCGGCAGAGCGCTTCCCGCTGCTGACGGCTTAAATCCCTCGGCACCTCCACCGTCATCTCTACATACTGGTCGCCGCGGCGGCGGGCGTTATTCACATAGGGCACGCCCTTGCCGCGCAGCCGCACCGTAGTGCCGGGCTGCGTACCTTCCGGCACATTGTATTTCACCTTGCCGTCGATGGTCGGCACGACCACCTCCGCGCCGAGCGCCGCCTGTGTATAGGTGATCGGGATCTCGCAGAAAATATCGTAGCCCTCGCGCCGAAACAGCACGTCGGGACGCACCGTGACCATAACATGCAGATCGCCGGCGGGTCCGCCGTTTAGCCCGGCGTCCCCTTTCCCCCGTACCGACAGGGTCTGCCCATCGTCGATACCGGCAGGGATCGTGACCTCGATCTTCTGCGTCGCCCGCTTTCTGCCGCTTCCGCCGCAGTCGGTACAGGGCGTTTCGATGATCTTGCCTCTGCCGCCGCACCGGTCGCAGGTACGGGTGGTGGCGATATTCCCAAACGGTGTACGCTGGGCGACCCGCACCTGTCCCTGACCGTTGCAGGTCGGGCAGGTTTTGGGTGAGGTGCCGGCTTTCGCACCGGTGCCGTGGCAGGCGTCACAGGTATGCTGTACCGTGGTTTCCACCGTCCGCTTTACGCCGTGGCAGGCCTCCAAAAAGCTGATCGCCACCGACGCGCGGACGTCGCCGCCACGCCTTGGCGCGTTCGGATTCGCCGTCCGTCCGCGTCCGCCGAATCCGCCGCCGAAAAAGCCCTCGAAAATATCCCCCAGATCGCCGAAATCCATTCCGCCAAAGCCCGCTCCGGCGCCATCGCCCTGAAAGGACGGATCCACCCCCGCGTGACCGAATTGGTCATAGCGGGCTTTTTTCTCGCTGTCGGAAAGTACCTCGTAGGCTTCGTTTGCCTCCTTGAACTTTTCCTCCGCCGCCTGATCGCCGGGATTGACGTCGGGGTGATATTTCATCGCCAGCTTTCGGTACGCCTTTTTGATCTCGTCCTCCGAAGCGTCGCGCGAAACACCCAGCACTTCATAGTAATCTCGTTTGTCCGCCAAAATCTGCCACCCTTAACTTATTTGTCGTTATCGTCTACCTCGGTGAAGTCGGCGTCCACCACATCGGGATCGCCGCTCGGAGCAGCACCCGCGTTCGGGTCTGCCCCCGCCGCCTGTTGTGCCGCAGCCGCCTGCTGATAGAGCTTCTCGCTGACAGCGTAAAACGCCTTCTCCAGCTCCTCCTGCGCGGCCTTGATCTTCTCGGCGTCGTCCCCTTTGAGCGCTTCCTTCAAAGCCGCGATCTTATCCTCCACCGGCTTTTTCTCGTCGGCGCTGATCTTGTCGCCCAGCTCATTGAGGGTCTTTTCGGTCTGGAATACCAGATTGTCCGCCGCGTTCCGCTGATCCACCGCTTCTCTCCGCTTGGCGTCCTCAGCCGCGAATGCCTCGGCGTCCTTCACCGCCTTGTCGATATCCTCTTTGGACATATTGCTCGAAGCGGTGATGGTGATATTCTGCTCCTTGCCGGTGCCGAGGTCCTTCGCCGACACGTGTACGATGCCGTTGGCGTCGATATCGAAGGTCACCTCGATCTGCGGCACGCCGCGAGGTGCGGCAGGAATCCCGTCCAGATGAAATCTGCCGAGGGTCTTATTGTCCTGCGCAAACTCCCGCTCGCCCTGCAGAACATGAATCTCAACCGAAGTCTGTCCGTCAGCCGCGGTAGAGAAAATCTGCGATTTCTTGGTCGGAATGGTGGTGTTCCGGTCGATGATCTTGGTGCATACGCCGCCGAGCGTTTCCAGTCCCAGCGACAACGGTGTGACGTCCAGCAGCAGCAGCCCCTTGACGTCGCCGCCCAGCACGCCGCCCTGAATGGCAGCGCCGACCGCCACGCACTCGTCCGGGTTGATCCCCTTAAACGGCTCCTGACCGGTGAACTTCTTGACCGCTTCCTGCACGGCGGGAATCCGGGTTGAACCGCCCACCAGCAAAATCTTATTCAGTTGGGAAGCCTGCAAGCCCGAATCGGACAATGCCTGCCGTACCGGTCCCATAGTCGCCTCCACCAGATCGGAGGTCAGCTCGTTGAACTTTGCCTGCGTCAGAGTGAGGTCCATATGCTTCGGGCCGTTCTGGTCTGCGGTGATAAAGGGCAGATTGATCGCCGTCTGCGCCATGCCCGACAGCTCGATCTTCGCTTTTTCCGCCGCTTCCTTCAGCCGCTGCATTGCCATTTTGTCGCCGCTTAAATCGATCCCCTCGGAGCGCTTGAATTCGTCCAGCATCCAGCGGATGATCCGCTCGTCAAAATCGTCGCCGCCCAGCCGGTTGTTGCCGGCGGTCGCCAGAACCTCCTGCACGCCGTCCCCCATCTCGATGATCGAGACGTCAAAGGTGCCGCCGCCGAGGTCGTAGACCATGATCTTTTGATCCTGCTCCTTATCCACGCCGTAGGCAAGCGCCGCCGCCGTCGGCTCGTTGATGATACGCTTGACGTCAAGACCCGCGATCTTACCCGCGTCCTTTGTCGCCTGACGCTGTGCATCGGTGAAATATGCCGGTACGGTGATGACCGCCTCGGTCACCGTTTCGCCCAGATGCGCTTCGGCGTCCGCCTTGAGCTTTTGCAGGATCATGGCGGAAATTTCCTGCGGTGTATAGGTCTTGCCGTTGATCGTTTCGGTGTGGTTGGTACCCATGTGCCGCTTGATCGAGATCACGGTGTTATCCGGATTGGTGACCGCCTGACGCTTTGCCACCTGCCCGACCAGCCGCTCGCCGTCCTTGATCGCCACGACCGACGGTGTGGTTCTCGAACCCTCCGGATTGGTGATGACGACCGGCTCGCCGCCCTCCATCACCGCAACGCAGGAGTTTGTGGTTCCCAAGTCAATACCGATAATTTTTCCCATTTTTATTTCCTCCTAATCTTTTGGTTATGGGTTTATGGATTAGCCACGACAACCATTGCGTGGCGGATCACCTTGTCATTCAGCCGATACCCTTTCTGCAAAACCCGGCAGACGGTATTCTTATCATACGCCGGATCCTCGGTCTGATTCACGGCGTTGTGGAGCATCGGGTCAAAGGGCTTGCCCTGCGCCTCAATCTCGGTCACGCCGAGCTTTGCAAACGCCTCTTTCAGCTGGGTGAGGATCATCTCCACACCGCGGCGAAGCTCGCTTTCCTCGGTCTGCGCTTCCAGCGCCCGCTCGAAATTATCCAGCACCGGAAGAAGCTCTGCCACGCATTTCACCGTTGCGTCCTGATACAGTTCCGCCTTTTCCCGCGCGGTGCGTTTGCGGAAGTTATCAAACTCGGCGGCAGAACGCAATAGCCTGTCATTTAGCTGTGCGATCTCCTCGGTGAGCTTTGCCGTCTCGTCCGGCTCCTCAGGTACTGCCTGTTCCGCCTCGGCTTCCTCCGCCGGAGTCGAAAGCTCCTTTTCCTCATTCTCCATTCGTTTTCTGCTCCTTTCTGTCCTCATTCATATCCGACAGCATACGGGTCATCCGCTCGGAAAAATACTCCATATAGGGTATGATATGCCGGTAGTTGATCCGGATCGGACCGATCAAACCGAGGCTGCCCTCAACCTCGCCCTTTTTGCCGTAGCTTGACATAATCAGGCTGGAATTGCCGATCGCAAACCCGCTGTTTTCCTGCCCGAACAGGACATGGATCCCGTCAAAGGCGTCGACCAGCAGACGGGAAAGATCCTCCTTCCGGCGGATCAGGGCAATCACCTCACCGGGATCGACGCCCTCCTGCGCCAGCAGCTTTTCCTCCCCCTTCATTGAGACATGGTGCTTTTGCATATTGGCGGAAAGCTCATAGATCCCGAACAGCAGAGGCGACAGCGACATCATATAGCTGCCCAGCGCCACCGCCATATTCTGGATCATGGCGGGATTCATGCTGGACACCTGAAGCCCGGTCACATTCTCCCGTACGAAGCGCTCAAAAAACCGAAGCTGCTCTTCGGTGAGGTCAAATTCCAGCCGGCAGAGTTTATTTTTCACCGAGCCGTCCGAAGTAATCATCAAAAGCGCATAGACCCGCCGACCTGCCGGAATGACCTCCACCCGCGTGATGACCGAAAAGTGCGGAAGCGACCGCGTTCCCACAATGGCATAGCCGGTAAGCTCCGCCAGCAGATCCACCGCCTGCTCCACCACCAAATCGCCGCCCGGATCAAAGCCGGACAAAAGACTGTCGATCTGCTGCTTTTCCTTGGCAGTCAGAGGCTGCGGCTTCATCAGGTGATGGATATAATACCGGTAGCCGCTGTAGGACGGCACCCGACCTGCGGAGGTGTGCGGCTGTTCCAGAAGCCCCAGCCGCTCCAGCGCCGCCATATCGTTTCGCACCGTGGCGCTTGACACCGAAACGTCCAGCATCGGCAGAACCGCCTTCGAGCCGACCGGCTCCCCCGTGCGGATAAAGGTATCCACCACTGCCGCCAGTATCTGCCTTTTTCTTTCGTCCAGCTGCACCCTTCTCACCTGCCCTTGCACTTGCAGCCTGTTATTCGTCCATTTTAGCACTCTACCTATCAGGGTGCTAAAATAAGAATACCACCCTTTTCTTCCGCTGTCAAGCATTGACAGAGAAAAAGGATGTGAACTTTTTGCGTACTTTTTGTATATTTCTTCTATCCGCCCACAGAATAAACGGGAATGGAGGAGTTGCATGCAAATACTGGACATTGTTCTGCGCTCTGTCATATCGGTCGCCGTGCTGTTTTTGCTCACCCGCATGATGGGACGAAAGCAGATCTCCCAGCTGACCGTGTTTGATTATGCGATTGGTATTTCGATCGGGTCGATTGCAGGAGAAATGGCGTTCTCGCACGAGCTGCCCTATCTGGAAGCGGTGCTTGCCATGGTGATCTACGGGCTTATCTCGGTTCTGATCGCCTTTTGCACCATGAAAAGCATCAAGCTCCGGCGATTTTTTACCGGCATTCCGGTGGTCATCATACAAAACGGAAAGATCGTCGAGCGGAATCTGCGGCGGCTGCGGTATGACTTGAACGATCTGCTTCTGCAGGCGCGGGCGCAGGGATATTTTGATCTGAGCGATATTGCGTTTGCCGTGATGGAATCGAACGGGCAGATCACCTTTCTGCCCAAGGCGGCAAAGCGCCCGACGGTGGCTGGCGATTTCCCCATCCCGCTGACCGAGCCGACACTGACTGCCAATCTGATCGTGGACGGGCATATCATGCGGCATCATTTACAGGCAGTCGGACGGGACGAGGTGTGGCTGCGGCAGCGGCTGCAGGAGCAGCACGCGCCGCCCGTCAAAGAAATTCTGCTTGCCACATACGGCGGTGAGGACACGCTGACCGTTTATCCGCGCCAAGGGGATATGCGGGAGCAGAGAGTTTTGGAATAGAAAAAGAGGCAGGTATCATACCTGCCTCTTTTTGTCTTTATGCAAGTCCCACTGCGATGCGGAGGGCTGCCAGTGCGTCGGTCACCGTCACGCCGTTCATACCGTCCATGTCGGCATTGGCGGTCGGAGTGCTCAGCCCTACTGCCATACGGAGGATCGCAAGCGCATCGGTGACGTCCACCTCGCCGTCCCCATTGACGTCGCCGAGAACAGTGGGTTTCTCTGCTTTCTGCAATGCCGCGACCGCGTCCTCAATCGCTTTTGCCATGGCGTCCACCCTTGCCTGCTCGGTAATCGGCAGACCGCGTTCCACCGCTTGTACCGCGTCCTTTACCGCTTTTGCAGTCTCTTCGGTATAGCCGGACAAGTCCTCCGGCGCCTTTTGGAGCGCCGCGTCCACTGCCGTATAGTCGGCAGTTTGATATTCCAGTCCGGCGATCGCATCCTTGAGCGCTTGCAGCTGCTTATCATACCGCGCCTGCTCTGTGGCAAGATAGTTGAGGTTCCAGTCGATCGCATCGACCGCCTCCTGCAGCTTTGCCGCAGACTCCGGCGTGTAGTCGGTCAGATCCTCCGGCACTTTTTCCAATTCCGCTTCCATTTCGGTATAATCGGTGCGGATCGGGTTCACGCCGGTAAACCGGCGAACCGCCTCATAGACAGCGCGCACCAGCGAATCCTCTCCCTTGGCGGTGACGCTGCCCATCTCCCGGGTTTCGCCGTCGGCAAAGACCTGAATATCCTGCGAAGGCCACCAGGTAAAGACACCGGCACAGCCGAGATCGGCGGCATACGCCACCTTATCCTGAAGCAGGTATGCGCCGTTATAATAATAGGCGTCGCCGTTCATATCGATCCGGTTAAGTCCCTTCGGGAAAGGCTGATCCTCATGCTTTTGCTGATAGGTGGCATAAAGACTGCTGAAGGTGGCGGCAGGCTTTCCTGCCGGTTTCCCGAAGTAAGGCAGACCGACGATGATCTTACCCGGGTCACAGCCGCGGCTGATGCTGTTTTCCACCAGCTCGCGCATATGGTAATACGGCACCTGACCCTTGACCTTTGCTTCGTTTTTGACATTGGTATAGGTCATCCAATAGACATAATCGAGCACCGCAAACTCCTGCGAACGCAGGTTTTCCTTATAGGCGGGACAGAGCGTGCAGGACAGCTTGACGCCTGCCTTGTGAAGCTCCTCCGACAATGCGGCAAGCATGGCGCGAAATGCGTTAATCGCCTGCTGGTTCGGATTGGGATACTCCCAGTCCACATCGACGCCGTAAAGCCCGTATTTTACGGCGAAAGCCGCCACATCCTGCGCGAATTTCCGGCGCGTTTCCTCGGTATTGAAGGCGGCGGACTGCTTGGCGTTATCGTTGCCGGTCAGCGAGATCCAAAGCCGGCTGTCCCCGTTTTTGAGGCGCGGGATACCGTTCTTGACCGTCTCCACCCAGCCGTTCATCAGACCGACCGCGTCGTCGGAGGTGGGATCCAGCCCGACAATATCGTCTTTCCTATTCTGATTCGCCTCCGGAACCGTATTATAGCGGGATTCCGGCACCAGCTTGAAATTGCCTGCAGAATCAAACCGGAAGTTGCCGAGCATGATGATATCGGTCGCGGTGTTGTACTGCTCGGAGTGATAGCCGAACTGCCCTTTCTCGTACCACTGACAGGATACATAGCTGAGATTCATAAAGTCGGCGTTTTCAATGCTCGCCTGATAATCGGCGGTGAAATCGGTAATGGTCGTGCTTCCGTTGAGGGTATCCGCCACCAGCCGAACCGCCGAGGTGGTCACGTCTTCGGGCAGGATGCAGTTACGGTCGTGTGCGATATAGTCGTTATCATATACCGTCACCCACTCGCCGTTTTGCAGTACCTCCAGATGGAAGGTCTGCACCGAGCCGGTCGTGCTCTCGTTGAGGCTGACCCGGTTGATCAGCGTCTCGCCGTCCAAGGTCAGCTGAAGCTTACTCCCCGCCGTGTCGCTCGTCCATGGGACACCGTGGAAAATCGGCGTGCCGTCCTCCGCTTCGGTCGGCAGATCGCGATAGACCGCCGTGAAGGAAGCGCCGTCGGTCAGATCGTCGCCGGACACCGTTACGGTTTTCTCACTTTGATACTCACTGCCATCCTTTTCCCAATACGAGAACAGCTTGCCCGGCGCCGACTGTGCGGTGAGAGTCAGCAAGGCATCGCGGTGAAGCTCCAGCTTTGCGCCGGATATACCGGTATACGCCCTAGCGTCCGCCGGGAGATTGTTGGTGACAGTGACATCAAACAGGCCGCTTGGACTTTCGACCGAAACGGAAACACGATCTGCCTCCGTCATTTCAAGCGGAGTATCAACCCTCCGGCAGGCAGCAAAATCGGCATACTCGATCCATTCGTTTTGAATCGCAAGTCCGGCGGAGGTTTCGGGATCCTGCGCCTTGAAGGTAACCGTGAGATAATAGGCGCTTCCCTTTGCGGGGGTAAAGGGCGTGTTGTTAAAAACAAACGCCGTGTAGGGAATCTCAAAACGGTAGGTGTTCGGCTCCTTAGTCTTTACGGCATAACTGCCGCAATCCCCCGCTGTCTTTCCGCTGCCATCACCGGTAGAGGTGCGAAATTCGATATTCAGCTTCTCGACCACCTGTTTCGCGACCGTCTCGGACGAGGCTTTCACCTGAAACGACAGGGCGTCGCCGGCAATCAGGTCGCTTCCGGACATCTGCAGCCACATCTTATCCTGCCACCACTGCCCGCTCCAGCTCGAGAAATCCTGCGCGAAGGTGTATTTTGCGGTTCCGGCCGATAAATCGGAGGCGATCTCATACACCGGCGCATTGCGCTGATTCTGCCCCGTGGCGCCTTGGAGCGTTACCCTTGCGGTCGTTTCATCATGCAGCGTGACCGTTTGTTCCGCCGCCGCTGCCCCAAACGGGGTCAGCGAAGAGAATACCATGGCAATCGCCAGGATCAGACCGCACCATTTTTTCTTTGTCATTGTTCCTCCGATCTCTCCGCAAAACAGTAAGGTTGTCATGCGGAGTAAGCCTGCGGCTTCATATTATCTCCAGTATATCATGCGGCGGTAACGGAAGCAAGCATATTATATAAAAAGAGGCAGGTATGATACCTGCCTCTTTTTGTCTTTATGCAAGTCCCACTGCTATGCGGAGAATTTCCAGCGCGTCGGTGACGTCCACATTGCCCGAATGGTTCATATCGGCTGCAAGGAAATCATCGCCGACCAGGGTTTCCAGTCCCACGGCGGCACGAAGTGCTGCCAGTGCGTCGGTGACGTCCACCGACTTATCGCCGTTGACGTTGCCCGGCTCACGGCCGAGTACCAAAGCGGCGACCGCCTTTTCGATTGCATCCGCCATCGCGTCCACATCTGCCTGACGGGAAACGGGCAGATCCCATTCCGCCGCCTCGATGGCAGCCGTTACCGCCGCTGCGGTATCCGCGGTATAATAGCTCAGATCCTCCGGCGCCTGACCGAGCGCTTCACGCACCTTTTGGTAATCGGCAGGCCAATCGGTCTTTTCGGGATCGAGCGTATCCACGCCGGTGAACCGCTTGATCGCCGCATAATTGGCATAGCCGACGGAATCCGAATCCTCGCCGAACGCCTCGTTCAAGGCGGCCTGCAAAGTGACGGCGTCATCGGATTTCACCTGGCCGGAGCCGGTGCCGCCGTAAATCAGGTTGACGGAGGACTGGGAAAAGGCGGAAAACTTGGTGCCGGCGGGCAGGGGCAGGGTGTTGTCCCTGTTCACCAG
>CANQKG010000039.1 GCA_947624425.1 uncultured Clostridia bacterium
CGCGCGATTCTTGTGCGCATGGTCAGCCCGTCTAAAATAAATAATTTTCCGGTCAATAATTCCCCCGCGCCGCCAGAGCCTCCGCCGCCTTCAGCCCGAACGGCGTGGCGGCGTTCCCCAGACCCAGCAGGTTCGCCGTCATGTTCATGGCGATGTACCGCCGCGCCGGATCCTCCTTCTCCAACCGCGGGAAAATCCGCCCCAGCACCGGCGAAAGCAACCCCGCGATCCGATCGGTCAGCCCCGCCGCCTCCGCGACCTTCAGCACGCCGCTCCAAAGGCAGAGCGCCGCCGTCAGCCGAAGCGCCAGCGAAACCGCCTCCTGCCCGCCGGTCAGCGCCGCGTTCGACACCTCTTCCATCCGCCCGGTCAGCCCGCCGCAGACGGTCGCCGCCGCCAGCATGACGGTAAAAATCCACTTCATCCGCCTCACCCTTTCACCCGCGCCCGCCAAAGCCTCCGTCCGATTCCCCGGAGGCGGAAGCGCCGTATTTCCATTTTATGCGGAAAAAACACAAAATATGGGAAATCCCGTTGACAACACTTCCAAAATATGGTATTATATTGACAGGTTACGACGAAAGCCGCCCGTTCGGGTGCTGCTTTGCAAAAGTTTTCCGCTTTGCCGACGGCGGCGGATTTCCCGAGGATCTACACAGGAAGGAGAAAGGACATGAAAACAACAGGCGTGGTACGCGAAATCGACACATTGGGCAGGATCGTGATCCCGAAGGAGATGCGGGAAACGGTGGGGATCGAGCCGCGCGATGCGCTGGAGATCTCGCTGGAGGGCAGCCGGATCGTGATGACCAAGCATTTTAATTCCTGCATTTTTTGCCAAAGCACCGAGGACACGCTGCTCTATCAGGGAAAGCTGGTTTGCCGCAGCTGTCTAAGTGAGTTAAATCAGGCGGCGGAAGAGGCCGACAGCGAAGAATGAGGAAAAAGGAACGGGCGCTGCGCGCCGTCGAGCTGCTGGCGGCGGCGTATCCCGATGCGATCTGCTCCCTGCAATACGAAAAGCCGCACGAGCTTTTGATCGCCACTCGGCTTTCGGCGCAGTGTACCGACGCGCGGGTGAATTTGGTGACGCCCGCGCTCTTTGCGCGGTTCCCGACGGTGGACGCCTTTGCCGAGGCAGACCCGGAGGAGGTCGCCGGGCTGATCCACTCCTGCGGATTTTTCCGCACCAAGTCGCAGGATATCGTGGCCTGCTGTAAAATGCTGCGGGACGAGTTCGGCGGGAAAGTCCCCGACACGATCGAGGAGCTGATCCGGCTGCCCGGGATCGGGCGGAAAACCGCGAATCTGATCGTGGGGGACGTGTACGGGAAGCCCAGCATTGTGGTGGACACCCACTGTATCCGAATCACCGGGCGGCTGGGACTGTCCGCCGGAAAAGATCCGGCGAAAATCGAAACGCAGCTGCGGCCGCTGCTGCCGCCGGAGGAATCGGGGGCGTTTTGCCACCGGCTGGTGCTGTTCGGCAGGGAGACCTGCAAGGCGCGGAACCCGAAATGCGGCGACTGCCCGCTTTCGGAAATCTGCCCGAGCAAGGGCAAGGTGTGAGAGCAAGGGAATTGCAAAGCAGGAGATAGTAAGGAAGCAAAAAGAACAGGCGCCCTCACGGACGCCTGTTCTTTTTGCGGATTTTATAAGTGATCGTGGCGTTGGGGGAACCGCTGTCGGGCGGCAGAAGCGGAGCTTTGATTGGCTTAGGGGGAACCGCTGTCGGGCGGCAGACGCGAAGCCCTAACTTGCTCGGTGAAAACCGCCATCTCACGGCAGACGCTTTCTCTTTGTGAAAATAGATGCGCGGTGACGACCCACAAGAGGGGAAAATCTTTTTCAGAAAAAGATTTTCCCCTCTTGGCTCCCTTTAGAAAAACTTCCGCCGCCGGTATCGCGGTGAGACCTCGAGCGTGCCTGTATATGGTATAGTGCAAACAGCGACAAAGCGCAGCGCAACACAGAAAACCCACCGCCAGTGTCCTTTTGAAGCTGTGTGATAATTAGGAAACTCTATCCTTTGAACCGCAATGAATCCCTCCACCGCGCGAAGCGCGGTCCCTTTCCTCTTGCGGTGCCCAATTTTGCTTTTGCTCGCGGTGACGCTCGCGCAAAATTGACCGCGGCGCCATTCCCGCCTCGCTGTTTCGCCCGCTGGGCGCGCTTCGGCAGGAAAGCCCTTTGACAAGGGAGGTTTTGACAAAGACGGAAGCTTTGCGGTTAAAAAGGGATAAGTGAAACAATAAAATCTTCCGTCAGCCGGTTCGGTATCAGCTTCTGTCAGCACATTTTGCTGAAATTTCTATCAAAACTTGCTTGGTCGCCAGAGCCTCCCTTGTCAAAGGGAGGGGGACCATGCGCTAGCATGGTGGTGGGATTCAAAAAGCAAAAACATGGTTTTACGGGCGAAATCGGTAAAGCACCTACTAAATCGGTTGTCGATACGGCTTTATCATCGCACTCTCTTGGTTCCGTGCAAAATAGTTTGCGATCCACACCGCGCGACAAGTGCGTACCGAAAAAACCGAGAACCGGTGGGGCAAGCCCCACCGGTTCTCGGTTTGTTTAAGCGCAGTTAAATGTGCATTTACTTTAACATCTCAGTCCTCAGACCGGGAGTCCGACTGCAACACGGAGAATCATCAGCGCATCGACAGCGGTGATCACACCGTCGCCGTTTATGTCGCCGATCGCAACCTGGTCATCCGTCATCGCAGCCGCATCCAGACCTACGGAGTACCGCAGTGCCTGCAGCGCATCGGCAACTGTGATTTCTTTGTCGCCGTCCAGGTCGCCCTGCATAGCCGCGCCGTCCAGATCATCGATGAGCTTCTGGAGAGCCGCATACTGAGCCTCGGTACCGGTCATGGTGCCGTCAGCCGCAGTCAGGGACGCAAAAGCCGCGCTCAGGACATCGCGTTCGAAGTTGAAGCTCTCGTTGCCCTCGATAGCTGCCAGTCTCTCCACATCAGCTGCCATTCCTTCCGGAGCAGCGGTGTAGAAGCGGATGTTATCCATCATCACGGTATCGCCGTCAGCCATGCCAGAGATGGACGGGATGAGCCCAATCAGGAACGCTTCGCAGGTGCTTTCACTGCACTGCCGTGCAATCCATCTGTTGAGGGTATCAAGCGTTCCATTGCCCATATCAAAGGAGTTCCACGGGATATAAACCGTCACCTTGCCGCCATCGGCCGCCGGTACAACCTGTACCTGAGCCGACTGCTTCTCGGGAGCGGTGCCGCCCTTGTTCGCATCGTTGAGTTCACCGTTGAACGAAACGGTCAGCGCGAACTCGACATTGGTAACCACATCGATTGCGATACCATCGCCGAACAGATAGGCGTCGCCCTGCTTCATCGAATCGTTCACACGGATCCGAATACGCGGATAGAGTCTGGCATCCGGGTCAATCGCGGAGTTCTTCGTGAACTGATAGGTCTTGCCATTGATACCGCTCTCCAGCAGGTTATTATCTACCGCATAGGGCGCCTGACCCGGCGTTTCTGCGGAGAAGTAATCCTGCAGAGGCTGTGTGGACTTCTTGGTACGATCCTTGGTCTCATACCAGTTCTTATAATCGTTGTAGAGAGAATCGAAGTTCTCAAAGCTCTCGAAGTTCTCGATCATCCAGCTCTCGTCGTCGCTTGCAGTGAGGTTGTAGAACATATCCAGCATCTCTTCCACACTGTAGGACGGGGTATCGGACGGAGTGTCAGACGGAGTGTCAGACGGAGTATCGGACGGTGTGTCGGACGAAGTGCCGCCGTAATTCGGCACATCGATCGATCCAAGCTTCGGCTCAAAGCGAACCGGATCCTCGCCATAGGTGTACTCTACGTCGCAGAAGAAGCCTTCGGAGAGGTTGCTGCCTTCCATACCGATGTTGTCCAGATAGAGGACGATACCGGGATTATTGGCGCCCTCGCCGCCCATGATGTTCCAGCGGAAGGAGTTGACCTTCACGGCCTGGTTCTCCGGGTTGTTCAGACGATCCGCCATGGTGACATAGCCGCCCATCTCGGCAAGCGTGAGGGTGAACTTCTGCCACTCGTTTGTGATCTGGATCTGCTTCTGAACCATCGCTTTGGTACCGTTGGTGGCATAGCCCGCCTGGAAGGTGGCAGCATCCGCGCCTTCGATCTTGGCATAGAACACGAACGCAGTGTCATCCCACGAAGCCAGCTTGGTCGAGATCTTCTGGTTGACATTGTTCGCAACCTGGGTATTCGCCATACCTGTGATCACTGCCTCGGCATCCGTTTGTGCCTTGGTGGCTGCCTTCGACTGTGCGGTAGGTTCGTCGTCGCCTTTATCCAAATAGAACTCTACAGCAGCGTCGTAGGCCTTCTGATACTCGGTCTCATAGTTGGCGTCATAGGCCGCCTGATAATACTCATCATAACGAGCGTTCTCAATCGGCGTATAATACTCTTTCAAAATCTTTGCCTGATCAACGATCTTCTGGAGAACCCAGCCGTCATCCAGCAGCTTCCAGAGACGGAAGAAACCGTTTTGCTGAGCCGCCTCACCGCCGGTGAACTTTACGCTGTATGCCTTCTCGCCGACCGGTGCGCCTTCGGTGACCAGCTTCTGAGACATAGCATCCCAGCTGGCAGCGCCATCCAGGTCAAAGCCGACGCCGGCTCTCATCGAAGCGGCATTTGCCCAGTTCTCAAAGCTTTCCCAGATGAGCTGCTGATACTCGCCCTTTTCGGGGAGAGTGGGCTCGGGCCCTACATCCGCAGAGGGAGTAGAGGACGGAGTATCGGACGGAGTGTCAGACGGAGTATCGGACGGTGTGTCGGAAGACTCCTCGGAAGAGGTCACCTCGGAAGAGGTTACCGGAGGCTCATAGTCTGCCGGTACGCCATAGAGGCTGATGGTGTCGATCCATACATTGTCGATCGCGCCCTGCGCCTCGTTGCCCCAAGTAATGCGGAGCACGACATTGAAGGTGGGATCGGAAGCCGCCAGCGCGTTGAACTCGTCAATCTTGTCCGCCAGCGTTTTTTCGGTTGCCACATCGTTTGCTTTCTCGATCATCTCGCTGAACGGGATCTGCACGGTCTGAGCGCTGCTTGCATCCGAAACAGTAGTCGAAAGACCGGTCTTGCTGTAATCCAGCTGAATCTGCTCGCCTTCAGCCGGCTGCCGCGAACCCAGATCCTCACTGCTCACATACAAAAGTACATTGTAAGAGGTGATCGCCTTGGAGGTCGCGATCTTAAAGCTGATGCCTTCGCCCGCCAACTCTTTTCCGGTCAGCGGGATACGAGCCTGCACCCACTGTTTCGCCCGGTCGGTCTTCAGCTTCAGGGACGAACCGTCAATGCCTCTTGTTGTGATATAGGCATGAGCTTCGTCCGAGTTCTGACCGTAGCCCTCGGTCGTGGCGGGATTTTGAGCAAGATTCTGGATACCGGAGAAGTTGGTGAAGTTCTCGAAGTCCTCCAGCACAACTTCCTTGGTCTCCGGCTCCGCCGGCTCTTTGGTGGACTCGCCATAGAAACCGATGTTGTCGATAAGGGTGTAAGTCCCAGTTACCGGGAAGTTGGTGTTCTGCCAGCTCAACCGGAGGCAAAGCTCGGTCGCGCCGTCCAGATCAAAGTTCGCCGGATCGATTCCAAACTCAGACCAAGGAACAGTGTACGCCAAGGGCGCTTCACGGGTGTACGGAGTCTGCGAGCCGTCAACATGGAGGTTGCCGACTTCATAGAGACCAGAAGCCTTATCCGCCAATGTGCCCCAGACCTTCATGGATTCGCTGCCGTTCTTGGCGCCGTTGTTCGCCCACAGGCTGATCTTCTGGTTGCCGTTGGCAGTGCCGAAGCCGCCGTCGGTCGCGACCTCAAAATAGAGACCCTCGCCGTCGAGAATGGTGGTCGGAACCATAAAAGTCATCTTGGTGAAGCCGCCCACTTTACCGGCAGGCAACTTGACGGACTTGCCCTCGATGCTGTCTCTGGCTGTGAGATACGCTTTGAAGTTCGCCGGGTCCGCAGTCAGACCGGAATCCTCCGCCACGATATACTCACCGGGCGTCAGCCATGCGTCATAATTCTCGAAGTCCTGGACAACGGTGACAGGCTTGTCGTCCACTACCTTCGCCCATGCGCCGAGCGACATCGCACTGGAAGCGACCATAGCCGCCGCCAGAAGAGCGCTCAACAGTTTTTTCTTCATGGTTTTTCCTCCTTAATATGCTTTTTAACCGCGCTTTAGCAGTTACCTTTATTGTATCATTCGGGTCGTTTGTTGTCAAGCGGGTTTTTGGGTTCGTTCCTTGGCAATTTGCACAAAGTTTTTTGTTCTTTTTTGGTGAATCGTGCAGTCCGCACAAGGAAAAGAAGCGTTATTTTGCAATTTCCCGCTTTCTTCCTGCCAATGTGGGAGCGGAAGCGGGAAAGGAAGCGGAATGTTGACAAAAACCGTCGGTGCGCGACCGATGCGATCCGCGTTGCTTTAGGCCCGGCGGGGTTTGAATCCCTCCACCGCGCGAAGCGCGGTCCCCCTCCCTTTGACAAGGGAGGTTTTGACAAAGACGGAAGCTTTATGGAAAATATTACCGCGGCGCCACTCTCGCGGAGAATATCTCCAAGGGGGTGATACATATCACACTTCAGGATTTGTTTTGCTGTTTGTCTATCGCGTGGATTGTGATCCAATTCTGTGACAGGCTGAACAGTCAAAATAAAAAGAAGTGAGCCGTCTGCTGCAACAGACGGCTCACGGTTTTGTGAAGCATAGCTTCACACACTGAAACCATATGTTTGTGGCAACCGTCGGGTTTCCACATTTTTATTATACAAAGCTTTCCTATGTTTGTCAAGTGTTATCCAGTGCGGTTCCCGATTTGGCTCGGGGTTGCGGTTGTGAATCCCTCCACCGCGCGAAGCGCGGTCCCCTCCCTTTGACAAGGGAGGTTTTGACAAAGACGGAAGCTTTATGAGATAATAAAAGCGGTTTTAACAATAGGTATTAGCTTTTGAAGCGAAAGCAGAAAAGGAAGGCTTTTTTCAGCCTTCCTTTCTCAATATTTCCGTAAAGCTAAATGGGTCGCCAGTGCCTCCCTTGTCAAAGGGAGGGGGACCGCGAAGCGGTGGTGGGATTCAAAAAGCTTTTCCCGTTTCGGGCGAAATCGGTAATCACCCACTAAATCGGTTGTCAATACAGCCCGATCACCGCACCGCATTTGGTACCGAGCGGGAAAGCTCGATATCCGCGCCCGGTTGCAAGTGCGTGCTTAAAGCTTTTCGTGGAGCAGGGCGCCCAAGATGCGGCAGCCTTCCCGGATCGCGTCGTCGGTCGGAGTGGAAAAGTTCATCCGAAACGCATGGCTTTTCCCGTTCGGGTCGGACAAAAACGCCGCGCCCGGCACCACCGCCACCTTATGCTCCGCCGCTTCCTTACAAAACGCCGCGCCGTCCACCGTGTCGGGCAGCGTACACCAGACAAACAGCCCGCCCTCAGGCTCGGTGGTCTTTGCCGCCTTCGGGAAATACGCCTCGATCGCGCCGCGCATCACCCGATACTTCCGCCGATAAATATCCGGCAGGCTTTTCAGATGCGCGTGATAATTCCCGCCGGTCAAAAACCGGTACGCCGCCATCTGCGCCAGTCCGTTTGTATGGACGTCCTGCGTCTGCTTTCCGACGGTCAGCTTGGCCAGCAGCGCGCGGTTCCCGCAGAGATACCCCACGCGGATACCCGGCGCCAGCACCTTCGAAAAGCTCCCGCAGTAAAGCACCGTGCCGTCGGTATCCATCGTCTTGATCGCGGGAATGTCCTCCCCCGCAAACCGCAGATCGCCATAGGGGTTATCCTCCAGCAGTACCAAGCCGTACTCCCGGCAGAGCGCCAGCGCCGCTTTCCGCTTTTCAAGCGAGGTGGTGATCCCGGTCGGGTTCTGGAAGTTCGGGATCAGATAGAGTATCTTCGCGTTCGGGTTCGCCTCGCAGGCCGCCCGGAGCGCTTCGATCGAGACGCCGTCGTCCTCCATCGGCACCCCCACCGGCTTTGCTCCGAACGCCCGGAACGCATTGAGCGAGCCGACAAAGGTGGGCTCCTCACAAAGCACCACGTCCCCCTCGTTGCAGAGCGCCTGCGTCAGCAGTGCGATCCCCTGTGTCGCTCCCGAGACGATCAGAACGTCGTCCTCCTCCCCGCCGACATGAAGCCGCTCCCTCAGGTCGTCGGCAACCGCCGACCGAAGCGGCGCGTACCCCTCGCTGATCCCGTACTGGAGCGCCGTGATCGGCTCGGTCTCCATGATATCCGCCATGTGGCGGCGCAGCTCCTCGGTCGGGAACGCATCGGGCGCGGGATTCCCCGCCGCCAGCGAGATCACCGACGGATCGGAGGTCGCTTTGAGGATCTCACGGATCGCAGAGGGCGCGAGATTCGCCAGCTTGTTTGAAAAACGGTAGTTCATGGTTTTTCCTCCTTATCATTGACACCTTTCTTTCAACCGTTTATAATTAAGAGCGTGGAAAACCCCGGTAAAGACGGTTGCCTGTCACTCCGCAAGAGCGGATTGGAGGCGAGTGTATGGCTCTTGCGGAGAATCTCTCCAAGGGAGGTGATACATATCACACTTCAGGATTTGTTTTGCTGTTTATCTATCGCATGGATCGTGATCCAATTCTGCGACAGGCTGAACAGTCAAAATAAAAAGAAGTGAGCCGTCTGCCCCAACAGACGGCTCGATCCGTGAAGCAAAGCTTCACATAAAATGAGTCGGACGATGTGGCAACCGTCCGGTTTTCCACATTTTTATTATAGCGTATGGAGCGGTGCTTGTCAAGTGTCTTCCTTCCAATATTTTCTGTCCAAGGAACGGTACTGGATCGCCTCGGCGATCTCGGCGCTGCCGATCTTCTCCTCCCCGCCGAGATCGGCGATCGTCCGCGCCACCTTCAGCACCCGTTCATAGGCGCGGGCGGAAAGCCCCAGCCGGTCAAAGGCGGTGCGCAGGGTACGGTCGGCACTCTCGGTCAGCGGGCAGGTGCGCCGCAGCAGCGCAGGCGTCAGCCGCGCGTTATCATGCACGCCGGTGCCGCGCAGCCGCTCGGTCTGGATCGCCCGCGCCCGGATCACCCGCTCCCGGATTACCGCCGAAGACTCGGACGGCGTTTTGGCCGACAGCTCGTCATACTCGACCGGCGCCGTCTCTACATGGAGGTCCAGCCGATCGAGCAACGGTCCGCTCACCCGTTTGAGATAGCGGGACACCGCCTGCTCGGAGCAGTGACAAGGGCGGGTGGGATGCCCGTGATACCCGCAGGGACAGGGATTCATCGCCGCCACCAGCGTCACCGCGCAGGAGTAGGTCACCGTCCCGCTCACCCGGGTGATGGTCACCTGCCCGTCCTCCAGCGGCTGGCGCAATATCTCCAGCGCGGGACGGGAAAACTCCGGCAGCTCGTCCAGAAACAGCACCCCGTTATGCGCCAGCGAAAGCTCCCCCGGCGTGGGATAGACCCCGCCGCCCGACAGCCCATTGGGCGACACGGTATGATGCGGCGCGCGAAACGGCCGCGCCGTAATCAGCGGATGCCGCTCGTCCAGCAGTCCCGCCACCGAATGGATCCGGGTCGTCTCCATCGACTCCTCCGCCGTCAGAGGCGGCAGAATGGTCGGGAGCCGCTTTGCCAGCATACTCTTCCCCGATCCCGGCGACCCGATCAGCAGTACGTTATGTCCGCCTGCCGCAGCGATCTCCATTGCGCGGCGGCCTGCCGTCTGCCCGCGCACCTCCGAAAAGTCAAACGGGAACTCGGTCAGCGGTGCAAACCGCGCCACCGGCGGATGAGGCGTCAGCGGATTTTCTCCGGTCAA